>NZ_JBIWAL010000061.1:28639-30167 GCF_044760045.1 Pseudomonas sp. NPDC098747
AATTAAAAGCAAAACTAGAAGCACAATACTCAGATAAATACAGAGGGGCCGGCAATCAATTTTAGAAATTCATTCTGGATTTTGCCACAGAAGGAGCAATAGAGCAGCTTGCCGTTGTCCTCGCCGTTGCGGGTGTCAGTCATTC
Organism: Pseudomonas sp. NPDC098747; assembly: GCF_044760045.1. NCBI lineage: Bacteria > Pseudomonadati > Pseudomonadota > Gammaproteobacteria > Pseudomonadales > Pseudomonadaceae > Pseudomonas > Pseudomonas sp. NPDC098747. Next base: position 28,785 of record NZ_JBIWAL010000061.1, read on the forward strand.
GTTCGATCCAAATCCGATAGGCTTGCAACACAAGATGAAGGCTATTGCGGGCTTTTTCAAGCCCGCCGCTGATCAGACAAGCCGACCAAGCCTATTTTGAGCTGCTTATTTTTAAGCTGGGCGCTGGTTGATCACTTCGTCGATCAAGCCATATGCCTTCGCAGCTTCTGCACTCATGAAGTTATCGCGGTTGGTATCACGCTCGATTTCTTCCAGAGTGTGACCGCTGTGCTTGGCCATCAACGTGTTCAGACGCTCGCGAATGAAGAGGATTTCCTTGGCATGGATTTCGATATCCGATGCCTGGCCCTGGAAACCGCCCAGTGGCTGGTGAATCATCACACGCGAGTTCGGCAGGCAGAAACGCTTGCCTGGAGCACCTGCGGTCAGCAGGAAAGCACCCATGCTGCAAGCCTGACCGATGCAAGTGGTCGATACGTTGGGTTTGATGAACTGCATGGTGTCGTAGATCGACATGCCCGCTGTCACCGAACCGCCCGGGGAGTTGATATAGAGATGGATGTCCTTGTCCGGGTTTTCCGCTTCAAGGAACAGCAGTTGCGCGCAGATCAGGTTGGCCATGTAGTCCTCTACCGGACCAACCAGAAAGATCACTCGTTCCTTGAGCAGGCGCGAGTAGATGTCATAGGCGCGTTCGCCACGAGCAGATTGCTCGACAACCATCGGAACCAGGCCGCCTGCGGCCTGGATATCAGAGTTCTGCTGAATATACGAATTACGGAACATGCTCTGCAGTCACTCCCAAATAGTTATGTCTTGAATACGCATAAGCCAGCTCGAGAGCTGGCTTATGTGAGCACTTCTTAACGCAAAAACAATCAGTCGGCTGTTGGAGCTTCTACCGGCTTGACCGCTTCTTCGTAAGAGACCGATTTGTCGGTCACGCTAGCTTTCTGCAGAACAGTATCCACAACTTGTTCTTCCAGCACAACCGAACGAACTTCGTTCAGCTGCTGGTCGTTCTTGTAGTACCAGGACACAACCTGCTCAGGCTCTTGGTAAGCGGAAGCCATTTCCTGAATCATTTCGCGTACGCGGGCTTCGTCAGGCTTGAGGTCGAACTGCTTGACCACTTCAGCCACGATCAGACCCAGCACGACGCGGCGCTTGGCTTGTTCTTCGAACAGCTCGGCCGGCAGTTGGTCAGGCTTGATGTTGCCACCGAACTGCTGAACAGCCTGCACGCGCAGACGGTCGACTTCGTTGGACAGCAGAGCCTTTGGCACTTCGATCGGGTTGGTGGTCAGCAGACCGTCCATTACCTGATTTTTGACCTTGGATTTGATCGCCTGACGCAGTTCACGCTCCATGTTCTTGCGAACTTAGGTGCGGAAACCGTCGATGCCGCTTTCATTGATACCG
>NZ_JBIWAL010000062.1:0-28425 GCF_044760045.1 Pseudomonas sp. NPDC098747
AGCGTGTAATCTCTCTGACTGCGTCTTCCGCCCGTATCCATTGCGCCCTCCTGATAAAAAGCCAGAAGGTGTAAACCTTATTCAGGACGCGACACCCGAAACAAAAAGGCCCGCCCACGACAAAGTCGTAGCGGGCCTTCTTATTATTTTTGAGTCATGGCGGTTGGCCACAGGCGTTGGGCCGAATCGTAGCCGCGCCCTTAACATTGTGTCAATTTCAAGAATCGTCTTTAAATAGGCGAAAATCGTCTAAGAAACGTAAATTTCCAGCTGACTCCTTGCACGGAAATGCGCTAAATCAGTGAATCCAGCGCGTATCAAGCACAACCGTCGAGACTACAAAGCGCGGAAGACTCACCAGTACCATCGCCGCCAATCGCCTGCCCCAACCAATCGGCAAAGGCCTGCGGCTTGCCCAGCCAGGGACTGATATCGATCAGTGTGAACTGGCCGTCCTGTTCCAACGCGAGCGTCGGGAATCCCTGCCCACCGAGCTTTGCCAGCAGAGCGCGACTGGCTTTTATATGTTGCTCGGTATCCACGGATTTAAACGCAACCTGAAAGATTTCTCCGACATAGCCCATCTGTACGGCGAGTGCCAAGAGTACCGATTCATCGGCAATTCGCCGCCCTTCCACGTAATGCGCCGTCTGCAAACGCCCGAGCATTTCCAGACCATGGCCGTCGGTCGCCTCTGCAGCCAAAACGGCAGCGATCGGTGGCGTCGAATCAAAGACAGCCGTGTGATCACGCAGCAAACCTTCGAAATACGCCTCGCCAAACGGCTGCCCGGTGTCTTCGGCAATGCGCCGATCATGTGGCATGACGTAATTGCGCAACTGCGGCGAAACACTCTGGCGGCTGGCGCCGCTCATCATTCCACCCGCATGAGCGTTCACCGGCAACACCTGCTGCGCGGCTTGCACCAATGGTTTAGCGCCATAGCACCAGCCACACAATGGGTCGTAAATATAGTGAAGGACCATCAGAAAACTCCGGCGTAGAAGTGGGAAAAATCGATGCCGGCAGACTAGTCCCTAGACCAATGCGGAAAAACGCCGTAATGGCTCTCAGACTGTTTCGTGAATCGGGCGAATTGTCCAAGAGGTCAACTTGTATCAAGTTCGACACAAATTGAAACAATCAGACAAGGGTACTTCTCAGGAATAATTAACGGAAGTAAATGCAAAGCATTACCATTCGCGCACTTGATTCTTCCAACCTTTCGGATGCGCTTTTCAATGCCTGCCCCGTTCCGTCTTACGCCCGTCACCCTTGGGCTTTCTGCTTTTCTGTCCAGCGGTTTTGCCTACTGCGCGACCGAATTACCCGCCACCGCCATCAGCGCTGAAGCGCAAGCCGATGATCCGCGCGTAAAGGTCAGCAACACCGCCACCCGCACCTCGACCCCGGTGCGTTATGTGCCGCAGGCCATTGATTCGATCAAAACGTCGAACGTCGCCAACTACGGCACCAACGACATCGGCGATGCCCTGAGTGGCATGCCCAACGTCAGCAGCAGCGCTGACACCCGCTTCGACAGTTTGCGTATCCGCGGTTTCGACGCCAGCAACGACTTCTATCTGGACGGTATTCGTGACGACAGCCAATACAAGCGCGACTTGCACAACATCGAACGCGTCGAAGTGCTCAAAGGCCCGGCGGCTGTCTTGTACGGCCGTGGCAGTCAGGGCGGGATCGTCAACCGCGTGAGCAAAGCGCCTGAGGCCGGCCGCCGCTCGACCATCGAAGCACAGGGTGGCAGCGAAGACTTGCGTAGCCTGTACGCTGACCTCAGCACCGACCCGAGCGACAACATCAGCCTGCGCCTGAACATGGGCAACATGGATGAAAACAGCTTTCGTGATGGCGTCAGCGGTAACCGCCAACTGTTCGCACCGTCGATGAGCTGGCAACTGACGCCCGATCTGAACTGGCTGGTGCAATACGAATACAGCCGCTACAACCGCACACCCGATCGCGGCATTCCGGGAGTGAACGGGCGCCCAGCTGATGTTGGCCGCGATACGACTTACGGCAACGATCACGACTTCATCGACGACAAGTCGCAATCGCTTCGCTCCAAACTCACTTACGAAATCAACGACAACTGGCAACTGCGCCAGACCCTCGGCGTGTTCAAGCTCGACAGCGATTTCGACAACACCTACCTCACCGGTTACACGCCCGCGACTAACAAGGTCACGCGCCAGCATTGGCAGCAGGATCTGACCACCCGCAACGTCTACAACAACGTTGAGCTTGAAGGTGGTTTCGATACGTTTGGCCTTGAGCATCGTTTGCTGACCGGTATCGAAATCGGCAGCCAGCGTCGCGATCCGACGCTGTACAACGCCGCCACCGGCAGAACGCCAGGCGCGCAGCCAGGCCCGGCGCTTGACCTGTTCAACCCGAACCGCGATCTGCGCCACACCGGCGCCATGCAGATCTCCAGCAGCAGCCATACCGAAGTCGAGAGCCGCGCGGTCTACGTGCAGGATCAACTGCGTCTGAACGATCAATGGCAACTGCTCGGCGGTCTGCGCTACGACACCTTTGATATCGAGTCGACCAACAAGCTGCGCAACATTTCCGAAGATCGCGACAGCCACAGCACCAGCCCGCGCGTGGGCCTGGTCTGGACGCCGCTGCAGAATCACTCCTTCTACGCGTCGTGGTCGAAGACCTTCTCGCCAGTGGGTGGTGGTCTGATCGGCATCACGCCGGGAGCGGCCGGCAACACCAACGACCTGAGCCCCGAGCTGACCAAGCAGAAAGAAATCGGTGTGAAGAGTGACTGGCTCGATGATCGCCTCAGCACAACTTTGGCGATTTATGACCTGGAGCTCTACAACCGTCGCACCACCGATCCCAATGATCCGACCCTGACCATCATGACCGGTCTGCAACGCTCACGCGGGATCGAACTGACCGCCACCGGCAACATCGTTGGCAACTGGTACGTGCGCGGTGGCGTCGGTATGCAGGATGCGAAGATAGAGAAGGACAACAACGGTCTGGAAGGCAAACGCATCAACAACGTCGCCAAGCACAATGGCAGTCTGTTCCTGACCTGGAAACCGGAAATGGGCTGGTACGGCGAAACCGGCCTGACCCTGGTCGGCCAGCGTTATGCCGATAACGCCAACACCACCGTACTGCCGGGCTATGGCCGCTGGGATGCGCTGGTCGGTTATCGCTTCAAGGACTGGGATTTGCGTACGGCGCTGAACAACATCACTGATCGCGAGTATTACGCGTCGGCGACAAGTGCTGCGCAGATCATGCCGGGGGCGCCGCGTAGCGTGGTGATGACGGGTACCTATAGTTTCTAATCATCGTAAACCCTGTGGGAGCGAGCTTGCTCGCGAAGGCGGACAGGCATTCAAAGCAGTTGTTGACTGACCCACCGCTTTCGCGAGCAAGCTCGCTCCCACAGGTTCAGTGTTCACAATGGATTTCCAACACGCATAAAAAAGCGCCGCCATCCCGGCAGCGCTTTTACCAATCCCTGTTGTTTTTCTTATCCTTGCATCACAGCCCACAACGCTTCCAGTTCGGCCTCGCTGAACAGGTCAGCGGGGTAGCGCTCGATCATCATCCGGCGCGGATCAGGTTGTCTGATCTGACGCGTTCCATTGGACTTCAAAAAGTGCGCGACCATCTGGAGCGATTCGCCGTTTACGGCCATGGGATGCAACATTCGCTCGCTGACTACGTTCACTTCGACGTTCATTTCGGCGCTCTCTCCCCGGTCATGAGCGGCTAAGGTATCCAAGGTTTATGACAGAACTGTTGAAGCTCTCCTCCCTCCTTAGTGCACCGGGGTAAATACAAGAGCTGTGCCAAGGTTTCCGATTTGTCGACAAGCGGATACAAAGAAGCCCGCAGTCCTGTCGGGCTGCGGGCGTCTGTACGTACATAGCGAACTAATCATTGCTTGGCTGATTTATTAATCAGCTCAAGCTGTTACGACTCAACTCACTCTTTGTGCGGCGCTGGCTGCTGTTGGGTAAGGCAGTGAATATTGCCGCCACCCAGTAACAGTTCGCGGCCCGGCACCATGACCACTTCGTGCTGCGGGAACAGGTTCTGCAGAATTTCCCGGGCCGGGGCATCCATTGGATCGTCGAAGCTCGGCGCGATGATGCCGCCGTTGACGATCAGGAAGTTCACGTAGGAACCGGCCAGGCGCACGCTCGGATTACGCTCCTGCGAGCCATCCACCGGATCGACGCCAGCGCACTCTTCTTCGGTCGCATACAGCGGCCCCGGAATCGGCATTTTGTGCACTGTGAATGAGCGGCCCTTGGCATCGGTGCTGCTTTGCAGCACTTTCATTGCCGCCTGGCAGCGCGGGTAGTTCGGATCTTGCGGATCATCGGTCCACGCCAGCAGCACTTCGCCCGGACGCACGTAGCAGCAGAAGTTATCCACATGGCCGTCGGTTTCGTCGTTGAACAAACCGTCCGGCAGCCAGATGATTTTATCCACAGCCAGATTGTCGCTCAGCACCGCTTCGATCTCTTCGCGACCCAGGTGCGGATTGCGATTGCGGTTGAGCAGGCATTCTTCGGTGGTAATCAAGGTGCCTTCGCCGTCGACGTGAATCGAACCGCCTTCAAGCACAAAACCTTCGGTGCGATAGCGCGGGCTGCGCTCGATCTCGAGGATCTTGCCGCCGACCTGCGAATCGCGATTCCACGGCGCGTACAGGCCACCGTCGAACCCGCCCCAGGCGTTGAAATCCCAGTTCACACCGCGCACTTCGCCGCTGTTATTGATGACGAACGTCGGGCCGCTGTCGCGTACCCAGGCGTCATCGCTGGACATCTCGACCACGCGGATATTCGGTACGTCGAGCCGCGCGCGAGCGTTTTCGTACTGGCCAGCGGACACGGCAACGGTCACCGGCTCGAAACGGGCGATGGCTTTGGCCACTGCAACGTGTGCGGCCTGCGCCGGTTTGCCGCCCAGACGCCAGTTGTCGGGGCGCTCCGGCCAGATCATCCAGGTCTGCGTTTGTGGCGCCCACTCGGCCGGCATGTAGAAGCCGTCGGCGCGTGGGGTACTTTTCAATGTGGTCATCAGGATCAGGACTCCAGGGAACCGTCGAGGGTTTTCAACGCGCCGTACAGATTTGGCCGGCGGTCACGGAATGAACCCCACGCGCTGCGAATATGTTCCAGCTCGTCGAGGTTGAAAGTGTGCACAAGAATACCTTCTTCGGTTTTATTCAGCTCCTGCACTTTTTCGCCGAACTGGTCGGCGATGAACGATGAACCGTAGAAGGTGATGTCGTAGCCGTCCTGTTCTTCGTTGCCGATGCGGTTGCTGGCGATCAATGGCATCAAGTTGGCGCCAGCATGCCCCTGCTGCACGCGCTGCCAGTGATCGCGCGACGAAATGCTCTTGTCGTGCGGCTCGCTGCCGATGGCGGTCGGGTAGAACAGAATTTCCGCACCTTGCAGGGCCATGCTGCGCGCTGCTTCCGGAAACCACTGATCCCAGCAGATGCCCACGCCGATCTTCGCGTAACGGGTGTTCCACACTTTGAAGCCAGTATCGCCCGGGTTGAAGTAGTACTTCTCGTGGTAGCCCGGGCCGTCCGGGATGTGGCTTTTACGATAAATCCCGAGGTTGCTGCCATCGGCATCGATGATCGCGATGCTGTTGAACCGCGCACGCCCGGCCAGCTCGTAGAAGCTGATCGGCAACACCACTTGCAGTTCTTTGGCGATTTTCTGGAAATGCTTGATTGCGACGTTTTCTTCAACCGTCGTGGCCAGTTGCAGATAGTCCGGGTTGGGCTTCTGGCAGAAATACGGCGCTTCGAACAATTCCTGGATCAGGATGATCTGCGCGCCTTTGGCAGCGGCTTCGCGCACCAGTCTTTCGGCAGTTTCGAGGTTGGCTTCCAGATCCCACGAACAGGCCATCTGAGTGGCGGCGACGGTAACGATACGGCTCATTAATTATCTCCGGGCAAGTGCTTTGACGGTCGAGGATTCGACCGAAGAGAAAAAACGCGCGCACCGGACAGCCATCGCCATGCCGGAGCAATGGCGACTTTATATCCGATAAATATCGACTTTAAAAGCTCGTTAAATACATTTTGTCTAAAAAAACCGATCTAATACCGATACAAATCGAATTAACAATGCACAGATAATGTGGGAGCGAGCTTGCTCGCGAAAGCGTCGTGCCAGCCGAATTAGATGTCGACTGCCACACCGCTTTCGCGAGCAAGCTCGCTCCCACAAGGAAAATCACTGGGATTACAAGCCTTCGGTGAGCACTCGATCAAGCATATCGACGAAGAAATCCACACTCTGACGCGAGGTCACCATCGGCGGTTTGATCTTGAGAATGTTCAGGTCATCGCCGGTGGGCTGCATGAAAATCCCCAGCTCGCGCAGACGATCACAGAGCAACGTGGTCTCTTCAGTCGCGGGCTCCAGCGTCTCGCGATTACGGATCAGCTCCACGCCCAGATAGAAACCGGACCCGTGCACTGCACCGACCAGCGGATGTTTATCGATCAACGCTTCAAGCCTCGTCTTGAAGTGGCCACCGACCACTTGAGCGTTTTCCCAGAGCTTTTCTTCTTCCATCACATCCAGCACGGCCATGCCGATCTGGCAGCTCACCGGACTGCCGCCGGCCGACGAGAAGAAGTAACCCTCGGCTTCCAGCGCCTCGGCGATTTCCCGGCGGGTGATTACCGCACCCAGTGGCTGACCGTTGCCCATGCCTTTGGCCATGGTAATGATGTCCGGCACCACGCCCTGCTCCTCGACACCCCAGAAGAAATGGCCCATGCGCCCGTATCCGACCTGCACTTCGTCGGCAATGCAAACACCGCCCTGCGCGCGGACCAGCGCATACACCTGCTGCAAGTAACCCGGTGGGAGCGAGATGCCACCGGCGTTGCCATACACCGGCTCGCAGATGAACCCGGCCAATTGGCGTTTCTGTTCGGCGATTTTTTCCAGATGGTGTTCCACGCTGCGCACGTAGTCCGGCGCCGAATCGAGGCCGCGGAACTCGCCACGATAGGTGTTCGGCGCGGGCACCGGATGTACCCAGTCCGGACGGCTTTCGAGGGCTTTCGGGTTGTCGGCGATCGAGGTTGACACCGCATCGGCGCCGATGGTCCAGCCGTGATAGGCCTCAAGCACGCTGATCATGTCTCGACCGCCGCTGTAGGCCCACGCCAGACGAATCGCCAAATCATTGGCCTCACTGCCGCTGTTGACCAGAAACACCCGATCCATGCCCTCCGGCGCCAGCTTCAGCAAGCGCTCGGAAAATTCGGCCACCGCCGCATAGTTGAACCGCGAGTTGGTGTTGAGCAGCGACCACTGACGGGCCGCGACCGCTGCCATGCGCGGATGGCCGTGACCGAGCACCGCCACGTTGTTGAGCATGTCGAGGTAGGAACGGCCCTGCATGTCGATCAGGTGATTGCGCCAGCCGCGTTCGATGCGTGGCGGATCGACGTAATAATGTTTTTGCGTGCGGGCGAAACTGGCATCGCGGCGTTCGAGCAACGTTTGCGAATCCAGCTCCGGCTCGGCATCGCAGGCCAATCCCAGCAAGGCTGCCGGCGACGGGCACAACGCCTGCCACGCCGGCGCATGGGACGGCGTGCAGAACAGCGGCGCATCCAGTTGCGCGCCGCGGATCAGTTGCACGATCAAGGGTGCGCTGACTGAACCCAGCACCTGACCTTTGACCAGTGCCGCGCCACCTCGCAGCGATGGCGTCACACCCCACAGACGAACGCTAAGCTGCGGGCCGTCCAGTTGCAGTGCCCCGTCTGCCTTTTGATGCAACACGCCGGCAAACGGCGCCTCCACCGCAGTGCCATTCGGCACGCGCAACTCGACGTGCAGCGGGAAGGTATCCGGTTCATCAGCGCTGTCCGGCCGGGTGCGCGACAAACGGTACTGACCATAGCGGCTCGCCGCCAAAACATGGGCGACCGCCGCTTCGTTCAGCAGGCGTTGATCGATGCCGTCGTGCTCCCAGTTGCCTGCCTCGAAATGCGGGCTGAGCACGCCGAGATCAATCAACGCAAATTCGCGCCCGACCAGCTCTGGCAACAAAGGTGCGAAACTTTCGCTGTTGATTGCCGACAATGTCTGCCCCACCGCATTGAGAATCGCCGCCTCCATCAACGCCAACGGCACTGATGTTGCGACGCGGAAAATCTCCCACTCGTGGCTGAGGTTGTCACGGCTGTAGGTGTTATCCGGATCGATACTGACTTGTTGCTCGCCACTGAGCACCAGCACCGCCGCACGGGCGACGATCAGCGACCATAACGCTTGCAGTTCTTCATGTTGCAGCGGATTGACCGCGTGATAGGCCTGAACCGCCGGCAGAATCACAAACGGATCGCCACCGGCATGGTGCAGCAACGCCGCGCAGGTCACCGACAGATCGGTGATACGCCAGGTGCGCACCAAATCGCCGAAATCGATGACACCCTGCACTTGCCAGTGGCGCTGAGCGTCGCGCTGCCAGACCACGTTGTCATCGGTGATGTCCATGTGGATCGCCTGCACCGGCAGTTGGCCCAGCAACGGCTGCAAACGGCGCTCGGCCTGTTCGGCGACGGCGGCGATCAACGTGCGTTGCTGCTCGTCCTCGATCACCGGCAGCAAATGAGCGATCAAGGCGCTGGCGTGGCGCGCGTCCCACTGCAACGTTCGCTCCAGACCCGCATGGTCGAACCCGGCCAAGGCCAGGTCCATCTCGCCGCAGAGCCGGCCAAATCCGGCGACCACTGCATGGCCCAAGTGATCGAGGTGCGTCAGCGACTGGCCTTCGATGTAATCCAGCAGCCGCACATGGACGGCCTCACCGTCGACCTCAAGCGACAGCAAATCCTGACCGTTATTGGCCGCGATCACCCGTGGCACCTGTACATCAGAATGCTCGGCCAGATACTTGAGGCCGGCGTGTTGGGCCTGCAATTCCACCAGGGCGTAATCGCCCCGGCAGATTTTCAGCACAAACCGCCCGCGTGCACTGTCAACGCGGTAGTTGAGATCCTGCTGGCTGCCGAGGGCTTGCAACGTGCCACTGAGCCCGTAATGTTCGGCCAGCCATTGCAGGGCCTGCGCCTCGCTGACTTGCGGACTGGGCAGACTGGCGCGATGAATCAACGTGGCGAGCGACATGAAACGACCCCTGAAATTTTATTAGGCGCTTATATCGCCATTGCTCCAGAGGATACGCAACCCTTTATCGTGGTTATTCGAGCACTCGCATCCGGCAGCACTTTGCGCAAGAATGTCGGCCATTCACCCCTACCACTGGAAATCCTTATGAATGTCATCACCACCGACTTACCCGGTGTTCTGATCATCGAACCGAAGGTGTTCGGTGACGAGCGCGGTTTCTTCTACGAGAGCTTCAACGCCAAGGCCTTCCAGGATGCAACCGGCCTGGATACTCAATTTGTCCAGGACAACCACTCGCGCTCGCAAAAAGGCGTGCTGCGTGGTCTGCATTACCAACTGGAAAACACCCAGGGCAAACTGGTCCGCGTGACTGTCGGTGAAGTGCTCGATGTGGCCGTGGATATCCGCCGCAGCTCGCCGAACTTCGGCAAATGGGTGGCCGTGCGCCTCTCGGCCGATAATCATCGTCAACTGTGGGTACCGGAAGGTTTCGCCCATGGTTTTGTGGTGCTGAGCGAGTTCGCCGAGTTCCTCTACAAGACTACTGATTACTACACGCCTTCGGCCGAGCGCAGCATTCGCTGGAACGATCCGGATCTGGGTATCGACTGGCAACTGGCCGGTGAGGCACCGAAGTTGTCTGCCAAGGATGAAGCTGCATCGCTCCTCAAGGACGCTGACGTCTTCGCCTGAGCCTAGGCATAATGCGCCTGTCACCCCAGGCGCATCCTGCATATGAAACCACCTCTCCCCCGCAGACCTCGCTGGCGCAGCCTCGCCCTGCTGGCATTGTGTCTGGCGCCGCTGCTGTGGCCGCTGGAACATCTGGCCGAGCGCTATTACCGCAGCGAACTGGCCGGGCAGAACCGTCAGACCCTCGACTTGTACGTCGCCAACCTGCTGGGCACCCTGCACCGCTATGAAGTATTGCCGCAGATTCTCGGCGACCTGCCGGCCCTGCGCGCCGTGCTCGGGGCGCCGGACGATGGCGTCACTCAAGGCAATGCCAACCGCCTATTGAAGAACATCTCTGCCCAAACCGGTGCCGAAGTCATGTACCTGATGGACACCTCCGGGCAAACGCTCGCAGCGTCGAACTGGGACAAACACGACAGCTTCGTCGGTCGTAACTTCTCCTTTCGCCCGTACTTCAGCGAAGCCATGGCCGGGCGTCTTGGACGGTTCTTCGGTCTCGGCACCACGTCGGCCAAACGCGGTTACTTCTTCGCCGCCGCCGTGCGCAACGGTGAAAAAATCATCGGCGTACTGGTGATCAAGGTCGATCTCGACCATACCGAAAGCCTGTGGGGTAAAACCCCGGAACAACTGCTGGTGACCGACCATAACGGCGTGGTCATCCTCACGTCGCACGCGGAATGGCGCTTTCGCTCGACCCGTGTCTTGAGCGATGCCGAGCGTTCGGCGATCACCGCGATCCAGCCCTACCCGACCCGCGAGCCGCGACCGCTGAATCTCAGCCCCAACGCGTGGCTGACGCAAACCCACGACATCGCCGAAACCGGCTGGAGTGTCAGCATCCTCGCGCCGCGTACGTTGATCGACCGGCCAGTGCGCACGGTAGTCGCCATCGGCGGCGCCACGCTGTTGGTGGTGATGTTGCTGCTCGGTTTGATGATGCAACGCCGCCGTCACTATCTGGAGCGCATCGCCTTCGAAGCCAAGGCGCGGCGAGAACTGGAAGGCCGGGTCGCCGAACGAACCAGCGACCTCGAAGGCCTCAACCGTCGTCTGAAGCAGGAAGTGCTGGAGCGCGAACAGGCGCAGCAGGAATTGGTGCGCGCTCAGGACGATCTGGTACAAGCCGGCAAACTGTCGGCGCTGGGCACGATGTCGGCGAGCATCAGCCATGAACTCAATCAGCCGCTGGCGGCGATCCGCAGCTACGCTGAAAACGCCGAAGTGTTGCTCGATCATCAGCGCACCGAAGAGGCGCGCGGCAACCTCAAACTGATCAGCGAATTGACCGGGCGCATGGCCTCGATCATCGCCCATCTGCGCGCCTTCGCCCGCCGCGATCGGCACGCCCCGGAAAGCGTCGCCCTGCAACCGGCGCTGGACGATGCGCTGGCCTTGCTGGCCAAACGTCGGCGCAGCATGGAAGTCGAGTTGATCCGCGACCTGCCCGCTGCCACCCTGTGGGTCGAGGCCGGAGAAACCCGCCTGCGCCAGGTGCTCGGCAATCTGCTGGCCAACGCCCTCGATGCCCTCACCGAAAAAGGCCCGCCGCGCAAATTGTGGCTGAGTGCCGAATCCACTGCCGACGGCGTCAATCTGTACATTCGCGACAACGGTCCGGGTTTTTGTATGGAAGCCCTCGGCCGTGCCAGCGAGCCTTTCTACACGACCAAGACCCGCACTCAGGGTCTGGGTCTGGGTTTGGCGATTTGTGAAACCCTGATGCGCGCCTTCGGTGGTGAACTGTCGTTCGCCAACCACAAGCAAGGTGGCGCCTTGATAACCCTGCGGTTGCGTGCCGGCGCGCCCGGGGTCAGCCTGCAACCGTCCGAGGATCGAAGTGCATGACCATCGACAATCGCATTCAGGTGGTGTTGATCGACGACGATCCGCATCTGCGCCAGGCCCTCGGCCAGACACTGGATCTGGCTGGCCTGAAAATCCTGCCGCTGTCCGAAGCCAAGGGTTTGGCCGGACAACTGGAACGCGACTGGCCGGGTGTGGTGGTCAGTGACATCCGCATGCCGGGCATGGACGGTCTGGAATTGTTGAGCGAGTTGCACGCTCAGGATCCCGAGTTGCCGGTGCTGCTGATCACCGGCCACGGCGATGTGCCGCTGGCCGTGCAGGCGATGCGCGCCGGGGCGTATGACTTTCTCGAAAAACCCTTCGCCAGCGACGCCCTGCTCGACAGCGTGCGCCGCGCGCTGGCCCTGCGCCGCCTGGTGCTGGACAACCGCAGCCTGCGTCTGGCCCTCAGCGATCGCAACGAATTGAGCACGCGACTGGTCGGCCACTCGCCGCCAATGCTGCGCCTGCGCGAGCAGATCGGCGCGCTGGCAGCGACCAAGGCTGACGTGCTGATCCTCGGCGAAACCGGCGCCGGCAAAGAGGTTGTGGCCCGTGCGCTGCATGATCTGTCGAGCCGTCGCAACGGTCCGTTTGTGGCGATCAATGCCGGTGCACTGGCCGAATCAGTGGTGGAAAGTGAGCTGTTCGGCCATGAGCCGGGCGCGTTCACCGGTGCGCAAAAGCGCCGTATCGGCAAGTTTGAATTTGCCAACGGCGGCACCTTGTTCCTCGATGAAATCGAAAGCATGAGCATGGATGTGCAAGTGAAACTGCTGCGCATGCTGCAGGAGCGAGTCGTCGAACGCCTGGGTGGTAATCAGCTGATCCCGCTGGATATCCGCGTCATCGCCGCGACCAAGGAAGATCTGCGCCAGGCTGCCGATCAGGGGCGTTTCCGCGCCGACCTGTATTACCGCCTCAACGTCGCGCCGCTGCGCATTCCGCCGCTACGCGAACGTGGCGAAGATGCGTTGATGCTGTTCCAGTATTACGCCGATGAAGCCAGCGCCCGTCACGGTTTGCCGGCCCACGAATTGCAACCGGCCCAGCGCGCCTTGCTGCTGCGCCATACCTGGCCGGGCAACGTGCGAGAGCTGCAAAACGCGGCCGAACGCTTTGCCCTGGGCCTTGAACTGGCGCTGGATAACAGTGGCTTCGAGGGCGGCGGCGCCACGGTGCAAATCACTGGCGGCGGGCTCAGCGAGCAAGTGGAAAACTTCGAGAAATCGTTGATCGCCGCCGAACTGGCGCGCTCCCACGGCTCGGTACGCAGCCTCGCCGAAGCGCTGGGCGTTCCGCGCAAAACCCTGCACGACAAACTGCGCAAGCACGGCCTCAACTTCGGCGACAGCAGCCATGGGGATGAGAACGAATGAACCCGGACACTCACTACCTGGAGTCGGTGCTGCATCACGACATCCCTCTGACCCGGGACATGGGCCTCAAGGTGCTCGACTGGCAGGCGCAGCAGTTGAGTCTGCATTTACCGCTGGAGCCCAACGTCAATCACAAGAGCACCATGTTCGGCGGCAGTCTCTACTGCGGCGCGGTGCTGGCCGGTTGGGGCTGGTTGCATTTGCGCTTGAAGGAAGAAGGGATCACCGATGGCCACATCGTGATTCAGGAAGGGAAGATCAGTTATCCGCTGCCGGTAACGGGGGATGCGACAGCGATTTGCCCGGCGCCGGATGCGGCGGTGTGGAAGAAGTTTCTGGCGATGTATCAGCGTTATGGGCGAGCGCGGTTGGCGCTGAATACGCGGATCGTCAATGCCGGAAGTGATGAGGATGCGGTGAGGTTTACCGGGCAGTATGTTTTGCACCGCTGAAGATCAAGAGCCCCTCACCCTAACCCTCTCCCGGGGGGAGAGGGGACTGATCGTAGGATGCTGGAGAGATACGCCGACCTGACAGTCTTGCTGTGAATCCATAATCGACTCGATCTTTCAGGTCGATGTACGACGCAAAACAACTCGGTCGGCCCCCTCTCCCTCTGGGAGAGGGCTGGGGTGAGGGTTCTTCCTGGGCTGATATCTAACCGCGAGCCAGCTCCAACAACCTCGCCCGCCAAGCCGCCTTCGCAGGCAGCGCCAGAAAGAACTCATTCAGCAACGATTCCCGCGCCGGATAGCAGAACGCTTCGCCCTGCAAATCCAACACCTCACCGCCCGCCCCTTCCAACACGCCTTGGGCCGCCGCCGTGTCCCACTGCGAAGTCGGCGCCAGTCGCGGATAGCAATCCGCCGCACCTTCGGCCAACAGGCAAAACTTCAAAGAACTGCCGATATTGGCCAATTGCAGTTCACCCAGACTCGCGCTTAACCCGGCCAGCAACCGCTCCTGCTCAGGGCTGGAATGCCGACGACTGGCCACCACGGTAAACGCCTCACCTGGCCCCGGCACATCTCGCACCTGAATCGCAACAGGCGTACCGCCCTCGTCACAGCGCCAGGCACCGAGCCCGGCGCCGCCGACGTAGTAACGACCGTTGGTCGGCATCGACACCACACCAAACACCACCCGGCCGTTTTCGATCAACGCAATATTGACGGTGAATTCCTCACTGCCGCTGATGAACTCCTTGGTCCCATCCAGCGGATCCACCAGCCACCAACGCTGCCAGCCGGCGCGCACGCTTTGCGCAATATTGGCATCCTCTTCGGACAGCACCGGGATACTCGGATCCAGCCCGATCAGTCCGTCCACGATCACATGGTGCGCGGCCAGATCCGCAGCGGTCACTGGTGAATCATCGGACTTGGCGGTGACCTCTACTCCTGCGCGCCAGAACGGCAAAATCGCCTCGCCAGCCTTCAATGCCAGTGCAATCACTGGCGCCATCAACGGATTGGGAAAATTCATCGATTGCTCACTCATGGCTGAAAGGAACCGCGCTGGGTCAGCAAGTCACGGGCCAGATACAACGCCGCCAAGGCACGCCCTTCGGTGAATTGCGGATTTAACGCCAGCGCCGACAGTTCACGCAGGTTGACCTTGTCGACCCGCATCGGCTCGGGCTCGTCGCCCTCCAGATATTCTTCATAAAGATCGGTGGCCAATACCACCTGAATTTTCTGGCTCATGTAACCGGGCGACAGCGACAGCTCGGTCAGATGCTCCAGTTGCCGTGCGCCAAAACCGGCCTCTTCCTTGAGCTCACGCTCGGCCGCTGCCAGCACATCTTCGCCCGGCTCGACCAAGCCTTTGGGTAGGGACAATTCGTACTCGTCAGTGCCGCCGCAATATTCCTCGACCAACACCGCGTGCTCGGCATCAAGCATTGCCACGATCATCACCGCGCCATATCCGGCACCCTTGCCAACCAGACGCTCGTAGGTGCGTTCCACACCGTTGGAAAAACGCAGCTTGAGTTCTTCGACGCAAAACAGGCGACTGGTGGCGACGATCTCGCGGGCAAGTACGGTGGGTTTCTGGCGCATGCAAAGCTCCTTGGCGTGAACGCGCTACTATAACGCGGCTTTCCCGATTGTTTACGTCGGATATCTTTCTACCGCTCGAGACGTTGCCATGCCTTCATTACCCTGGTCCGACATCGATACCGTTCTTCTGGACATGGACGGCACGCTGCTGGATTTGCACTTCGACAACCATTTCTGGCTGGAACACCTGCCCCAGCGCTACGCCGAACTGCACGGGGTCAGCCGCGCCATGGCCGAGATGGAGTTGCAGCCGCTGTTCGAGCGCCATGCCGGCCAGTTACAGTGGTACTGCCTGGATTTCTGGAGCAGCGAGCTGAAATTGTCAGTGCGCGAATTGAAGCAGGAAACCGCACACCTGATCGCCCTGCGCCCCGACGCCGATACCTTTCTTGAAGCGATCAAACGCGCCGGCAAACGGGTGATCATGATCACCAATGCGCACCGTGATTCGCTGTCGTTGAAGCTGGAGCGGATTGAACTGGCGCCCTATTTCGAGCGATTGATCAGCTCGCATGACTACGGTTTCCCGAAGGAAAATCCGCAGTTTTGGGATGCGTTGCAGGCCGATATAGATTTTGATCCGGCGCGCAGTCTGTTTATTGATGACACCTTGCCGATTCTGCGCAGTGCGCGGGATTTTGGCGTGGCGCACCTGTTGGCCGTCAAAGAGCCGGACAGCCGCAAAGGCCCGAAGGACACAGCAGAATTTGCCGCAGTCGAAGACTACCGCGACCTCATTTCAGACTTGTAGATCCCTTGTGGCGAGGGGATTTATCCCCGATGGGTCGCGAAGCGGCCGCAAAGTTTTTGCGACTGCTGCACTGCCGAACGGAGCGGTGCGACGTTTCGCTAAATCCCCTCACCACAAGGGTTGTGTGTTACTCAGGAATACGCAGCGTCTGCCCTGGGTAGATTTTGTTCACATCTTTGAGCATCGGTTTGTTGGCATCGAAGATCTTTTGATACTTGTTGGCATCACCGTAAACGCGCTTGGAAATCGCGCTCAGCGTGTCGCCCTTTTCAACCGTGACAAACTTCGCAGCAGTCGCAACACCACCGGTCACAGTGATCTGATCATCAACACTGCCCACGCCTTCGATATTGCCGACTGCCAGCAGAATTTTCTCTTTCTCTTCCTGACTCGCCACTTCGCCAGTGACCGTGACCTTGTCGCCGTCCACCGTCGCTTGAATATTCGGATTGCCCAGCCCGACCTTGCTGATATGTTCCTTCAACTGCTCACCGGCATTGGCATTGCCCGGGGTCAGCAGATCGATCAGTTTTTCACCGGCTTCTTTCACAAAGCTAAAAAGACTCATAGCGCACACTCCTTGATTTGGGTTCCAGACGTCAAAGCCTAGACCACCAATGACAACCCCGGTTCCAAGCCGACCAATGACCCTGTCGCCCCACAAGCGTTAGAATCGCCCACCCCCGCCAACACCCTTCGGAGCGAAGATGGACATCAAGCAACTGAAATTCCTCATCGCCCTCGACGAAACACGCCATTTCGGCCAGGCCGCCGCGCGATGCCACATCACGCAACCGACACTGTCGATGCGCCTGCGCAGCCTCGAAGAAGAGCTCGACCTGCCGCTGGTCAACCGGGGGCAACGGTTCGAAGGATTTACCGCGCCGGGCGAACGCGTGCTGGCGTGGGCGCGCACCGTGTTAGCGGCGTATGACGGCTTGCAGGCGGAAGCGGCGGCGTGCCGCGGCAATCTGGTCGGTACATTGCGCTTGGGCGTGGTGCCGCTGTCGAGTTTCGATGCGTTACCGTTGATGCAGCGTCTGCACGCGCAACACCCGAATTTGCGCTTTGAATTGTCGGCGCTGAGTTCCGAACAGATCCTCGAACAACTGGCGAACAACCGCATCGATATCGGCGTGTCCTACCTTGATCGGCTGGACAGTGAGCGCTTTGAATCCCTGGCCTTCAGCGAAACCCGCATGGGGTTGCTGTATGACCAGCGTTTTTTCTCCTTCGGCGAAGCACCGTTGAGCTGGGAATCGCTGATCGAGCTGCCGCTGGGCATGCTCACCAGCGGCATGCACTTTCGCCAGTCAATCGACCATAACTTCCACAGCCGTGGCCTGACGCCACAAACGCTGCTGCAAACCGATGCCGTGCATCAATTGTTACAAGCGGTGCATGGCGGTTTCTGCTGCGCCGTCATGCCGCTGGACGGCGGACTGGAAAACCTCACCGATGACCTGCGTTTGCAGCCGATTGCCAGCGCCCAGACCCTCGCGCGACTGGGGTTCATCATGCGCCGCGGCACCCCGCGTTCAGCGCTGGCCGAGGCCTGTTTTGCGCTGTATCAAAAATCGCCAGGCGAGTCTTGATCGACGGCATCTATCGGTAGATCAACATTAGCGATTAGACGCGACAACTTGCCGCGCCTAGTCTTAACGTTGTTCAAACCGTCGGTGATGCCATGAACGCCAAGCGCCCAACCTGCGCGGCGCCTGCACTCGAAACGCCCGCGCCTGCCGCCAGCCAGACCTACAGTTACAGCGATCTACCCCTTGAGGAATCGACCAGCACCGCGCTGGCCGAGGAAGTCGCGTTGGCGATCGCCTACAACGGCATCAGCCAGGCAGTGATGCTGGTGACCCCGACAGATCTGGAAGACTTCATCGTCGGTTTCAGCCTTGGCAGCGGCATCATCGAAGACGCCAACGAGATCTATGACCTGCAACTGAGCGGCGCAGGTTCGGCGCAATACGCGCAAGTGACCATCGCCAATCGCGCGTTCTGGAATCTCAAGACCCAGCGTCGGCAATTGGCCGGCACCAGTGGCTGTGGCTTGTGCGGCGTTGAAGCCGTGGAACAGGCGCTGCCCGATCTCGAGGTGTTGGCCGGCGCACCGTTGCCGCCACTTGAATGGCTCGACGGGTTGCGCCAGCGCATCGGCGCCTTCCAGCCGCTCGGTCAGCATTGCGGCGCGGTGCACGCGGCGGTGTTCATGAATGCCAGCGGCGAATTGCTGCTCGGGCGCGAAGACATCGGCCGCCACAACGCCCTCGACAAACTGATCGGCGGGCTGATTCGCCAGAAGATATCCACAGATGGCGGGCTGGCGATTGTCACCAGCCGTTGCAGTCTCGAATTGATCCAGAAAGTTTTGCGCGCCGGCATCCAGACCCTGGTCAGCCTGTCCGCGCCTACGGGCCTTGCCGTGCAATGGGCCCGCAAGCACAACCTCAATCTCATCCACCTGCCGCAGAAAAATGCGCCGCGGGTGTATAGCCCCGCGATGGAGAATCAAGCGTGAGCCAACATCATCAAGCCGACCAGAAACCTGTCCCGCGCTACAAGCCTTACAAAGGCGCAGCCGGCGGTTGGGGTGCCCTGATCAGCGTGGCTCAGGCCTGGTTGACCAGCGACAACGCGCTGAAAAACCTGCGCATGATGCTCAAGACCAACCAGAACGGCGGCTTCGACTGCCCGGGTTGTGCGTGGGGCGATTCCCCGGAAAGCGGCATGGTCAAGTTCTGCGAGAACGGCGCCAAAGCGGTGAACTGGGAAGCGACCAAGCGCCGGGTGGATGCGAAATTCTTCGCCAAACACAGCGTCACCGCGTTGCTGGAGCAGAGCGACTACTGGCTTGAATATCAGGGTCGTCTGACCGAGCCAATGGTCTACGACGCCGAGACCGACCGTTACAAACCAATTGCCTGGGACGATGCCTACGCGCTGATCGCCAAACACCTGCAAGGTCTGTCGAGCCCGGATCAAGCCGAGTTCTACACCTCGGGTCGCGCCAGCAACGAAGCGGCGTATCTGTATCAGCTGTTCGTGCGCGCCTTCGGTACCAACAACTTTCCCGACTGCTCGAACATGTGCCACGAGGCCAGCGGCGTGGCGTTGGCGCAAAGTGTTGGCGTCGGCAAAGGCACCGTGACGTTCGATGATTTCGAACACGCCGACGCAATTTTCGTCTGGGGCCAGAACCCCGGCACCAACCATCCGCGGATGCTCGAACCCCTGCGTGAAGCGGTAAAGCGCGGCGCTCAGGTGGTGTGCGTCAACCCGCTCAAAGAGCGCGGTCTGGAGCGTTTTCAGCACCCACAACACCCGATCGAAATGCTCACCAACGGTGACAAACCAACCAACACCGCGTACTTCCGCCCGGCATTGGGCGGAGACATGGCGCTGCTGCGCGGCATGGCCAAATTCCTTCTGCAATGGGAACGCGATGCGCAGAAGGCTGGCGCGCCGGCGGTGTTCGATCACGACTTCCTCAATGCACACAGCGCCAACGTCCTGGAATACCTCGGTGTCGTCGACGACACGCCGTGGGAACAGATCGTCGAGCAATCCGGGCTTACCCTGGTCGAGATCGAACAAGCGGCGCGCATGTACGCCAAAGGCAAAAACGTGATCATGTGCTGGGCGATGGGCATCACACAGCATCGCCATTCGGTGCCGACCATTCAGGAAATCGCCAACCTGATGCTACTGCGCGGCAACATCGGCAAACCCGGCGCCGGTCTGTGCCCGGTTCGCGGTCACAGTAACGTGCAAGGCGACCGCACGATGGGCATCAACGAGCGTCCTCCGGTGGCGTTCCTTGATTCGCTCGAGCGGCGCTTCCAGTTCAAGGTGCCGCGTCACAACGGGCACAACGTGGTCGAGGCGATCCACGCCATGGCCGAGGGCCGCGCGAAGGTGTTCATTGGTCTGGGTGGCAACTTCGCCCAAGCCACGCCGGACAGCCCGCGCACGTTCGAGGCGCTGAGCAATTGCGACCTGACCGTGCAGATCAGCACCAAACTCAACCGTAGCCACCTGGCTCACGGTAAAAACGCCTTGATCCTGCCGTGCTTCGGTCGCACCGACATCGACATCCAGGCTGAAGGCCCGCAAGCGGTCACCGTGGAAGACTCGTTCAGCATGGTTCACGCCTCCAACGGTCAGTTGCAGCCGCTGTCAAACCAGATGCGCTCAGAGCCATCGATCGTCGCCGGTATCGCTGCTGCGACCCTGGGCAGCAAACCGGTGGACTGGAACTGGCTGGTGGCCGATTACGGGCGTATCCGCGAATTGATCGCGGACACCATCCCGGGCTTCAAGGAATTCAACGAAAAGATCAAAAACCCGGGTGGTTTCTACCTCGGCAACAGCGCCGGCGCGCGCAAGTGGAACACCCCGTCGGGCCGCGCCAATTTCCGCGCGAATATGCTGCCGAAGGATCTGGTCCACGAACGCACCCGCGCCACCGGGCAATTGCCGGATCTGATCCTGCAATCAATGCGCTCGCACGATCAGTACAACACCACGATTTATGGCCTCGACGACCGTTATCGCGGAGTGAAGGGCCAGCGTGATGTGCTGTTCGCCAACGAGGCCGACATTATTCGCCTAGGCTTCCGTCCGGGGCAGAAGGCTGACATCGTGTCGATCTGGGACGACGGTCGCGAGCGTCGGGTAAAAGGCTTCACGCTGTTGGCGTTTGATATTCCTGCCGGCCAGGCCGCTGCGTATTACCCGGAAGTGAACCCACTGGTGCCGCTGGAAAGCACTGGCGATGGCAGCCATACGCCGACCTCGAAGTTCATCGCCATCCGCTTGGAAGCGGCGAGTGAGAGCGGGTTGATCATGGCCAAGTCTGCTTGATACGGCGTTTGTACTGGCACCTTCGCGAGCAAGCTCGCTCCCACATTTGAAATGCATTCCAATGTGGGAGCGAGCTTGCTCGCGAAGGCGTCGGTTCAGACAATGCACTTCTAAGCTCAAGCACTTTCCCATCGCCCACAAAAAAGGCCGCTTTTTCATAAAAGCGGCCTGTCCGAAGTAGCTAAAGACCGGCGAAAATCGCTTAAGTTCCGTAGTTAAAACAGCAACTTGCACAATTGTATACAAGTCGTGCTATTCGTCGGATTTCGGTTGTCACGCTTGTTACACAGCCTCAGGATCGGCGCCGTCATCCCTTTGAGGCTTATCTATGAAGTTCTCCTCGATTCTCTTGTTGTCCCTTGGCCTGGTCAGTGGTTTTGCGTCTGCAGGCGGCACCACCGAAGCAGGTGTGGGCGGCGCATTGGGCGGGGTTCTTGGCTCGGTCGTCGGTCAGTCTTTAGGCGGCAATACAGGTTCCACCATCGGCGCAGCCTTGGGCGGCGCGGGTGGTAGCGCGGTCGGCGCAGACAAACGCAGCCGTGGCGAAGCGGCCATTGGCGGTGCGTTGGGCGCAGCCGGCGGTAACGTGGTTGGCCGCAGCATGGGCGGCACCACCGGCAGCCTGATCGGCTCCGCAGCCGGCGGTGGTGCTGGCGGCGCGCTGGGTAACTACATGGGCAACAAGAGCGACGACGATGATCGTCGCTATGATCGCCGTCACGACGACCGTCGCTACTATCGCGACGACCACCGTGGTCGCGGCCATGCCTATGGTCATCGCAAGCATCACAAGTACTCTCGCCACCGTTAATCGCTGATTGGCGGCAGGCAGATCAAAAGATCGCAGCCTGCGGCAGCTCCTACACGGATTTATGTGGGGGCTACCGTAGGCTGCGATCTTTTTTGCTTTATCAAACCACCAACCGCTCCAGCGCCTGGCGCAAGCCGGCGGGAATTGGCGTGGGCTGATTTGTCGTTCGATCCACAAACACGTGCACGAAGCGCCCCGCCGCGCACGCCTCGCTTTCGCCGACCTTGAACACCGCCAATTCATACTGCACAGAACTGTTACCCAACTTGCCGACCCGCAAACCGATCTCGATCAAGTCCGGGAACGCAATCGAGGCGAAGTAATCGCACGCCGAACTGACCACAAAACCCACCACCTCACCGTCATGGATATCCAGTCCACCGACCTGGATCAGGTAGGTGTTCACCGCCGTGTCGAAGAAGCTGTAATAGGTGACGTTGTTGACGTGGCCGTAGGCATCGTTGTCATGCCAGCGGGTGGTGATGGGCTGGAAGTGCGGATAGTCAGTGCGTTGAGGTGTGGACATGGTTGGGCTGGTTCTCCTGGATGGCACATGTGAGTCTGCTTGCCCTCACCCTAACCCTCTCCCAAAGGTAGAGGGGACTGACCGAGCTGTAATGCGTTATGCATCGACCTGAAAGATTGGCAGCGATTATGGATTCAAAAACAATTCGCCCAAGTCGATGTACCTCCCCAATATCCCCCAATTGACTCCCTCTCCCTCTGGGCGGTCCGACGTTTCGGGAGGGCTGGGGTGAGGGGGATCGATTTTCGCCCCGACATCACACTTGAGCAAACCCCTTCCCCTGCGCCACCAACTCACCAATCAACCGTGCCGGTTTCCACTGATCACCCTGCCGCGTCTCCAACGCCAGCAGCCGTTGATGAATATCCGCCAGTCCCTGCAGATCCGCCCAGGCCATCGGCCCGCCCTTGTCCGCCGGGAAGCCATAACCGTTCAGATACACCAGATCGATGTCATGCGCCGACTCGGCAATGCCTTCCTGCAGAATCTTCGCCCCTTCGTTGACCAGTGCCAGCAGACAGCGCTCCAGAATCTCCTCCGGGCCGATTTCACGGCGCTGGAAACCCAACCCCTCACTGACGCGCAACACCAGCGCATCGACCTCAGGGTCATGCTCGGCCTGTCGACTGCCCGGCTCATAGTGGTAGTAACCATTGCCGGACTTCTGACCGAACCGGCCCAGTTCGCACAAGCGGTTATCCACCTGAACCTCTGGCGCATCCTGGCCCTTGCCGGCCAACTCGCGAGCACGCCATTCCAGATCGATGCCGACCACGTCGTACATGCGAAACGGCCCCATGGCGAAGCCGAAGCCCTGCAACGCCGCATCGACCTGCTGTGGATAAGCGCCTTCGAGGAGCATCTTGCGCGCCTCCAGCACATAGGGATGGAGCATGCGATTACCGATAAAACCGTGGCAGTTGCCCGATACCACACTGACTTTGCCCATGCGCTTGCCCAGCACCAGTGCAGCTTCCAGAGCTGCCGGCGAAGTTTGCGCACCGCGAACGACTTCCAGCAGTTTCATGATGTGCGCAGGGCTGAAGAAATGCAGGCCCAACACTTGCTCAGGCCGCTTGGTAGCCGCAGCAATTGCATCGATATCCAGTGCCGACGTGTTACTCGCCAACAGCGCTTGCGGCTTGAGCAAGCCATCCAGTTCACGGAAAATCTTCTGCTTGAGTTCGAGGTTTTCGTACACCGCCTCGATCACCAGATCGGCATTGCGGATCGCCGCGTAATCCGCTGCGCAGCTGACCCGGGCCAAACGCGCATCAGCCTCGGCTTGGTCAATCCGGCCCTGACGCACGTTATGTGCATAAGTGTCAGCCACGGTCGCGAGCGCCTGTTCGAGCATCTGTGGATTGTTATCCACCCATTGCACCGTCACGCCGGCATTGGCCAGGCACATGACAATGCCACGCCCCATGGTGCCCGCACCGATCACCGCTGCCTGCTGAATATCGAAAGATGTCTGGCTCATATTGTTCTCTTGTTGGCGATCCATAGACTGGTCTCACCATAGTCAGGCAACGACACTTTTTGAAGTTTATTACCGTGATGATCGACATTCAGCGGATGGATGCAGCCCTTATCGTTCACCACAGGGTTTTGTGTTTAGTCGAGCAAGTGATTGTCAGCCCAGCCCCGCACCTCGGCGTAGGGATAATCTTCCAACGCCGCATACCCGGAAATTGTCCGCGCCTTGAGCTTGGTAAACAGCGGCACGCTGATCCCGCACAGAAACCGCGTCAGCCGTTCCGCCGTGGGTACGTTGCCGGTGTGCTGCTCGTGCTTGTGGATAAAGTCGCCGCACAACGTTGTAAAGTTTTTATCCACAAGCGGCGGCAATTGCGGTGGTTCCGGCAACCGCGCGACATGCCCATGACACACCGAACAATGCCCACAGCGCTCTGGCGCATTGTGGTCGCCGAAATACTCGGCCAGGCGATAACCCAGGCAGCGCTCAGTGGCGAACACTTCAAGCATTGCGTGAATCCGCGCGACTTCGGCCTGCTCGTGGCGGGTGAAATAATCGTGCAGGTCAGCGCTCAACACGTCGCTGTCAAAGTCGCTCTTCAGCACGCTGTAGACCTCGGTCATCTGCTTGCTCTCAAGCTCGACCCAGCCCTTCTCCTGGAAGTAATCCAGCGCCTTCACCACTCGATTTCGCTCAGCCGAATATTGCGTGTACATCGCCTCGAAACTCACGGTTGCCCAGGTTCGCGCACGGCTCGACGTCTGGACAATCGCTGCGACGAAATCCCTGCGCTCGCCCTCGAATCGTTCGAGCAACGCTTCCGGCTCCAGCAAGTATTTGAAACGGTATTCGGCGTAGTACGCGTAGCGTGGAGCGATAAGGCCACGCAGCTCCAATTGCACCAGCAATGTCTTGAGCGGCAACGCGCGGATGTTGCTTTGATCCGCGAGCGGGCCGAGCAAGAACTCCCACTGCCCTTCTGGCACCGAGGCTTTCAACTCGTCGAGTACGTAGCGGATGCCATCGCGCTCCGGCGTGTCGCCATAAACGAAGTTTTCCAGCACGTTGAGGCTGTCGCGGTTGGCCAGCACCAGACAGTCCGACGGCTGCCCGTCACGCCCCGCGCGGCCGATTTCCTGACTGTAGTTTTCGATGGATTTGGGCAGGTCGAAGTGCACCACATTGCGGATATCGCTCTTGTCGATGCCCATGCCGAAAGCGATGGTCGCGACGATGCAATTGGACTGCCCGGCCATGAAGCGTTTCTGGATGGCCTCGCGCTTATCGTGGGGTAAACCGGCGTGGTATGCCTCGGCCTGAATGCCGTTGCGCTCCAGGTGTTCGGCGATGTGTTCGGCGGTTTTCTGCAAGGTGACGTAGACAATACTCGGCTGGCCTGGGCGCTCGGCCATCCACTCCACCAGACGCCGTCGCTTGTCCTGGCCGCGAACCGGCTCCACCAGCAGATTGAGGTTGGGCCGATAGAAACCGGTGGTCACCACGTCTTCGGCGGCGATGGCAAATTTGGCCTGCATGTCGGTGATGACTTTCGGCGTTGCCGTGGCGGTCAAAAGCAAGGTTTGCGGGATGTTGAACTGCCGCTGATAGTCCGGCAGTTTGAGGTAATCCGGGCGGAAATTGTGCCCCCACTCCGATATGCAATGCGCCTCATCCACGACCAGCAGCGAGATCGGCACCTGCTGCAAAAAGTTGCGAAAGCGTTCGTTCTTCAGGCGCTCTACGGAGATCATCAGGACCTTCAATTCACCTGATCGGGCGCGGGCCATCACGTCATTGGCAACATCGCGGCTTTGCGCCGAATCAATGCTGCCCGCCGCAATGCCATGGCGTTGCAGGAACGCCAATTGATCCTGCATCAATGCCAGCAACGGCGAGACCACCAACGTCAGATTCGGCAGCATCAGTGCCGACAGTTGATAGCAAAGGGACTTGCCGGAACCTGTGGGAAAAATCGCTGCTGCCGAGCGTCCGGCCAACACCGCGCTGATGGTAGCCTCTTGTCCGGGTCGAAACTGTGGATAACCAAAAACCTGTTCCAGGGTGTTGTGCATTCGCTGTCACTCCTTTGACTGCTGCCATGCCAACAGCCTAGCGGGCGATCGCAGCGAGTCGAGAAAAGGTCGGGGGCCAAATCGATACGGAATGATACAGCTAATGGCGCGAACACCTCCGCACCCTGTGGGAGCGGGCTTGCCCGCGAAGAGGCCGGCAACGACACACAATCTAAACGTTTATGGCCGCAACACCGCCACCCGCAGTTGCTCATTCAACATCTGTTCATGCACACCCAGGCTCTTGCTCGCCCATAACGCATGGGCCGGGCTGATGTCGCCGGTGAACGCCGCCGCCAATTGACGCAGATCGGCAACACTGCGTACCTGTGGACAAAACGGTTGTTCAGCACAATCCTGACTGGCGTTGCGATAGGTGCCCAGCAAGTGATCCCACAAACCATCACGCAGTTGTCTGATCGACTTCAGCTGTACTTGCGGCACACCCAGCTTCTGCTTCAAACCCGACTCATCCAGCGCTTCACTGGCGAGTAAGGCTTTGCCGAACATCAACACTTCGGCGCGCGACGCCGTGTCGACATTTGCCTGGCTGGTGAGTGCGTCTGGCCATCCGGTGCGATTCAGATGGTCCAACACCAGCGGATTGCCGACGTCGCCGGACATTGCCAAACGACAACCACTGGCCCACAGCAATACGATCGAGGCCATTCGTAGCCACTGCATACCTAATTCCCTTTAAGCGCGTATCGGACGTTTGGAAACGTCCCACAGATTCTGGCGCGCACAATACAGCGGTTTGCGGTGAAGCGTCTGACAAAGCCGTAGGAAAACTCCTATCTAAGGGTTTTGCCCTGAAAAACCCTTGAAAACATGTAGGGCAAATACCCGAACACCGGTAAATCCCCTACGAACGCTGTCCATCCTGGCTGTCTTGTCCCACGGCGCAGCGCCCTCTTATAGTGGCCGACGCGACTGAATCCCGCCGTAGCGATCTCTCAAAGGACAGGCTTGATCCATGAACCCACCGCATCCCCCCCTCAACCGCTACCGCCGTTTGAAAACCTGCTACAGCGACAATCCGGTGCTGGTCATCGATACAGACGCCTGTCATGAAGATTTGCTGAATGCCGCTCAACAAAGACTGGGCGCCGCTAACAATCTTCTGGAAACGCTTTACTGTCTGTGTTTCAAACAAGCAGACGTCAAAGACATCCCGAACATCATCAATGCGCTTTACTTATTGACCCAGGATGGCTGCGAACTGCTGGAAGTTGCCAAGTTTAAAATCGACCACTCACAAGCCACCAACAACCCTCTTAAAAACAACCCGGTACTTTGAATCACGCTGTTCACATCTGGCGGCAGATAAACGCGCTCGTTTAAAACTGTTGATGGAACAGCAGCAATGACCTATCAGATCTTCGTCCCGTTCCTACAAGGGCAGACTCCTTGTCTTCTATCGCCGCCATGTAGCTCGTCTCTATAGTCGTGACTGTCGCTGCCAAATCAGCGGCTCGGGCTTGGTCACCCGAATGGATCGTGCGTATGCGTCCGCTGTATGCTGCCGGCACTCAATTGCCTGCAGTTTATGGTGGCTGTGTTTGGGACACCTTCGGGTGTGCCGGGTATGTGCATGATCCTCACCGGTTGACCAACCCGAACACAGTCGCCTCCTGTCGCTTGGTCACGATTTGGTGGCTTCATTCGAAGCTTTTGAGGGTCAAAAAAATGAAAACATGGAATCAATTCCGCAGCGATCGCTACCGCCCACTCGAATCCAACCTCACCGACACCAAGCCCCTGATCATCGACACAGAGGCCAATCCGCAAGACATCCTCGAATGCGCCGTAGAATGGGTCAAGCAACAGGTACAAATCAGCATTGATGACCCAAGACCCAGCGTCAGCGATGAAGACGCTCGCAGGATATTTGCCGCCAAGCGGGATGCTCTGCGTCAGCGAGTACGTTGATGAGGTTGGTCTGGCGCCAAGAGGCGCTGGATGACCGAGAAAACATCATGGAGCGTATCGGCCAGGAAAATCCCGCTGCAGCGATTAAGCTCGATGAGCTTTTCGAATCGAAGGGAGAAAGCGTCCGCCAGCAGCCAGCTTTATACAAAAGAGGTATCGCGCAAGGCACCCGCGAAATGGTTTTCACCCCAAACGACTACATCATCTACACAATCAAAGTTGATGCTGTGGAGATGCTGCGAGTACTGCATACCAGGCGCCAATGGCTATGAAGGCTGAAGAGAAGAAGAACGGCGTTTAGAGTTCGCGGCTACTTAAGTGGCATTATTCTGGCTGTTTAACGCGAACGCTGCGGGAATAATGGCAGTTGATCTGATAATGACACCCAACCCATCACCCACAAAAAAGCCGCCCCTAAAGGCGGCTTTTTCATTCTCTACAACCCAACCTTACAACTTCGGCCCTGCAGCCTTGATCGCGTCGCTCACTTCGAACTTCTTGAAGTTCTCGATGAACAGACCGGCCAGTGCTTTCGCGGCTTCGTCGTAAGCAGCCTTGTCAGCCCAGGTGTTGCGTGAGTTCAACAGGCCGGTTTCAACGCCCGGTACGGCCAGTGGCACGTCGAGGTTGATGGTGTCCAGGTGTTCGGTTTCGGTGCCGATCAGGGCGCCGCTCTGGATCGCTGCGATCACCGCGCGGGTGGTCGGGATGTTGAAGCGTTTGCCGACGCCGTAGCCGCCGCCGGTCCAGCCGGTGTTGACCAGGTAGACCTTCGAGCCGAAGCCGCGGATGCGCTTGATC
>NZ_JBIWAL010000062.1:28435-28743 GCF_044760045.1 Pseudomonas sp. NPDC098747
CCTCAAACCGAAAACAATAAACTCAATCCAAACAGTGCGGTGTAGCCGGACAGGAAGTGGTAGGCCGCTTGCTCTTCGTTGAGGATCGACACTGGCGGCAGGACGCCGGTCAGGTCGCAAGTCAGGAAGATCACAGCGTTCGGCTCGCCACCGAGGTTGTGCTCGGAACGCTTGGCAACGTGTTCCAGCGGGTAGGCGGCGCGGCTGTTCTGGGTCAGGCTGACATCGGCATAGTCTGAGTTCTTTTGATCGTCGTTTAGGTATTTTTTGTGATTATGGGTGTTGTTGTTGGTTTTCGAGTTTTCATT
>NZ_JBIWAL010000063.1:0-4906 GCF_044760045.1 Pseudomonas sp. NPDC098747
GCGTGTAATCTCTCTGACTGCGTCTTCCGCCCGTATCCATTGCGCCCTCCTGATAAAAAGCCAGAAGGTGTAAACCTTATTCAGGACGCGACACCGCCCACAAAAAAGCCCGAAACCATCACTGGCCCCGGGCTTTTTCACATCAAGAGACCCGCTTATTCAGCCAGCACCTGACCCACGGTCGGATCCTTGAACAGACGCGTCAGCGCATCGCTCAACACATCGCTGACCAGTTTGGTGTTGGTTTCCTGGTTCGGCGCCATGCCGAAACGCTGGTCCAGTGAAGCACCGTAACGGCCACTGTAGCGACGGTTGGCGTTCTGCACGTCGGAGCGGAAGGTCGCGCCGATGGTCGCTTCAGTCACGTACATGCCTTCTTTGGGCGACTGATACTTCAGCTCGGCCAGGGTCACGGTCAGTTGCGGCGCGTTTGGCGCGTTGTTGGTCGGGGTGAACCCGAGCAAGCGCACGGCGGCTTCAGCCTGAGCCTGCAACTTCGGCAGGATTTGCTCGCGCTGCACGGTGATGGCACTGGTCTCAGGGTACAGACCGCCACGGGTGCCCAAGGTTGGCGACGGACGACCGTCAACTACTCGCACCACAACAGGCTGGCCACGGCCGACCGCAGGCAACTGCGTGGTCAGCTTCGGTTCCGGACTCAGTTGTTGCGGGCTGTGGGCGCAGCCGGCCAGAGTCAAACCGGCCACAGTGATCAAACCGAACAACAGGCGTTGCAACATGCTTTCTCTCCAGAATCAGGCACAAACAGGCCGGCAGTATAGCGGTGGGCCACTGCGGGTCACCAGCGCCCGACAGTGAATACTGAAATGTCTGACAAACCCCGTCGAAAGCGGTTCCTGTCACAGATTATTCACCCCCCATACATGTTCACGTCACGGCTTGCCGGCATCCTTCAAATCAGTCCTCCAACAAGGTACTCGGCCATGCGTTATCTGATCTCGTTGTTCGCGCCACGCCCGCTGCATCGCTGCTTTGCCCTGCTCGACCGTAACGGACACTGCCAGGCGTTCAAGCAGTGCAGCCTGCAACCGATGGGCGATGGCTGGGTGGAAATCGAAGAAATCCGCCTCACTTGGCTGAACCAGCCGCTGCCCGCCAGCGCCCGGGTCGTACCGCGTCAAATGCGCGCACGGGCGCAGGTGCAGTTGAGCATCTGACCGGATGCCTAATAAAAGTCATTAAACTCGACCAACTCCGCGCATTTCTTCGATACAATCTCCCCCCGATTATAAGGACGTCTCCTGATCGGGCCCCGCAACACCGTCAATGCGCTTGCATTGGCATCAAAAATCGCCCACAGAGAGCCGCCCACACAGATCGAGTGAAGTTGGCGCGCTTGCCTGTTCTTCCGGCAAAACCCCGCTTTTCGCGAATCTGCAGAGCTGTCATTACGCTCGGCCACCGCGTTGTTTTGCCCTTGCGGGCAGGGTGCCAGGCATGGACAGCCCTTTTTGAGGTTCACGTCTTCAAAAGAGCGTGAAAAAAACGGGTTTTCACAACTTCACAAGAGTGTGGCGAGCAAATGAATAGTTTTGCGTCTGAACATGCACCATTAGCGTCTGAAACAGCCCAACGACACAGGACCGCGTATACCTCGAATACCGGAGCCTGAAGCCTGTCCGCTACGGATTTGGTTGCACAAAAACGGATGTCTCGACCATAAGTCGAATTGCCAGCCGCGCGCTGAAATGAGTTCATTGAGCTCTTGAAGCAGGCCGCATGCATCCGTCGAAGTTGCGAAAAATTGCGAAGATTCGGACATGGCGAACCTGACCACGGATAGCCGGGACATAATTGACCTGTCCCTGAATGCCTGGCGGCCATGCCGACAATTTGGTGCTGCAGATTTTGGAGACGCGTTAAATGGCGCATAACGAAGCAGTCGACGTAGTACTGGTTGGGGCCGGCATCATGAGTGCCACCCTTGCAGTGCTGCTCAAAGAGCTCGATCCGGCGATCAAACTGGAAGTTGTCGAGCTGATGGACTCCGGTGCTGCGGAGAGTTCCAACCCGTGGAACAACGCCGGTACCGGCCACGCTGGCCTGTGCGAGCTGAACTACACGCCGCAAGCGGCCGACGGCAGCGTCGACATCAAAAAAGCCGTGCACATCAATACCCAGTTCGAAGTGTCCAAGCAGTTCTGGTCGTACCTGACCAAAAAAGGCACCTTCGGCTCGTGCAAATCCTTTATCAGCCCGGTGCCGCACCTGAGCTTCGTGCAGGGTGATGGCGGCGTGTCCTTCCTCAAGTCACGCTTCGATGTGCTGAGCAAGCACCACGCTTTCTCCGACATGGAGTACACCGAAGACAAGGCCAAAATGGCCGAGTGGATGCCATTGATGATGCCGGGCCGTTCGAGCGATGAAGTGCTCGCCGCGACCCGCGTGATGAACGGCACCGACGTCAACTTCGGCGCCCTGACCAATCAGTTGCTCAAGCATCTGACCAGCGCTCCCGACGCCCAGGTCAAATACTGCAAGCGTGTGACCGGCCTCAAGCGTAACGGCAGCGGCTGGACCGTCAGCATCAAGGACGTCAACAGCGGCAGCAGCCGTGAGGTCGATGCCAAATTCGTCTTCCTCGGCGCCGGTGGCGCGGCCCTGCCATTGCTGCAGGCTTCGGGCATCGAAGAAAGCAAAGGCTTCGGCGGCTTCCCGATCAGCGGCCAGTGGCTGCGCTGCGACAACCCGCAAGTGGTCAAACAGCACCAGGCCAAGGTTTACAGCCAGGCTGCCGTAGGTTCGCCACCGATGTCGGTGCCGCACCTGGACACTCGCGTGGTCGATGGCAAGAAATCCCTGCTGTTCGGGCCATACGCCGGTTTCACCACCAAGTTCCTCAAGCACGGTTCCTTCATGGACCTGCCGCTGTCGGTTCGCGCCGGCAACATCGGGCCGATGCTGGCGGTGGCAAAAAACAACATGGACCTGACCAAGTACCTGGTCAGCGAAGTGATGCAGTCGATGGAACAGCGTCTGGAATCCCTGCGCCGTTTCTACCCGGAGGCAAAAG
Organism: Pseudomonas sp. NPDC098747; assembly: GCF_044760045.1. Taxonomy (NCBI): domain Bacteria; kingdom Pseudomonadati; phylum Pseudomonadota; class Gammaproteobacteria; order Pseudomonadales; family Pseudomonadaceae; genus Pseudomonas; species Pseudomonas sp. NPDC098747. The sequence continues at coordinate 3,035 of NZ_JBIWAL010000063.1, forward strand.
CCGAAGACTGGCGCCTGGAAGTGGCTGGCCAACGGGTGCAGATCATCAAGAAAGACCCGAAAAAGGGCGGCATCCTGCAATTCGGTACCGAACTGGTCGCGGCCAAGGACGGTTCCCTTGCGGCCCTGCTCGGCGCCTCGCCAGGTGCGTCGGTAACCGTTTCGATCATGCTTGAGCTGATCGAGAAGTGCTTCCCGGGCAAAGCGTCTGGTGAATGGGCTGGCAAACTGGCGGAAATCTTCCCGGCCCGTGAAAAAGTTCTGGAAACCGATGCTGCGCTGTATCGCAAGATCAACTCGCAGAACAACATCGCCCTGGAACTGGTTGAAGAAAGCAGCGAGACGCCAAGCTACGCTTGATCGCGCCGCATAAAAAACGCCCCGCAGCTCAGTGAGTGCGGGGCGTTTTTTTTGGCCGATGAAACTGAAATTGCTGGCTCAGCTGACTTTATGGTGAGGGGATTTATCCCCGATCGGCTGCGCAGCAGTCGCAAACTATTGAATGAGGTATGCCTGACACACCCTGCGCTCAGGCTTTGGGGCCGCTGCGCTGCCCATCGGGGATAAATCCCCTCACCACAGTTTTTGTGTAAGACCAGAAGGTCTCAGGTGCGGGCCTTGTCGATCAGCTCGATGTATTCCGGGGCGTTGCGCTGATCCTTGATCTGATCAACGAACGTCTGGCCCTGCTCGTCCTTGCCATCGACGTCATACCCGGCCGCAACAAAGAACGTGAGAAACCGCTCGAAGTCGTCGATACGCAGACCACGGTAAGCCTTGATCAGTTTGTGCAGCGACGGCGAAGTGGCGTCGACTGGTTCAAAATCGAGAAACAGCTTGATCTGCTCATCGCCGATCTCGTCACCAATCACTTGTTTCTTATCTTTACGCATTGCCGACTCCAGCTCGCTGACATGACACGGGGCGGGCAGTTTACCCCTGCCCTGCCGCCGGGCTCAACGCGAATGCACGGTGTCGTTGCGCAACAGATCGATCACCACAAACAAAACAACTGTGGGAGCTAGCAGGCTAGCTCCCACAGGGATTGGGGGTTTGCGGAATTACATGCCTTTAACGGCAAAGATCCCGTTGGCGTTACGCCAGTAGCCTTTGTAGTCCATGCCGTAACCGAAGATGTAACGGTCGATGCACGGCAGGCCGACGAAATCGGCTTTGAGGTCAGGACGCGCCTTGCGGTCGTGATCCTTGTCGATCAGCACGGCGGTGTGCACTTTGCGCGCGCCGGCGTGTTTGCAGAAGTCGATGATCGCGCCCAGGGTATGACCTTCATCGAGGATGTCGTCGATGATCAGCACGTCGCGGTCGATGAACGAGACTTCCGGCTTGGCTTTCCAGAACAGGTCGCCGCCGCTGGTTTCGTTGCGATAGCGGGTAGCGTGCAGGTAGGACGCTTCCAGCGGGAAATGCAGATGAGTCAGCAGTTTGCCGGAAAAGATCAGCCCGCCGTTCATCACGCAGAACACCACCGGGTTGCTCTCGGCCAGTGTTTCGTTGATTTGTGCACCGACGCGGGCAATGGCGGCCTCGACTTCAGACTCGGTGTACAGGCAGTCAGCCTCTCGCATGATTTGACGGATATGCTCGAGATCAGCAGACATGGCGCTCTCCGGGGGGTGGTTGACGGGGGGTATAGTCGCGAAAAGCGGGCAAAGGTACGCATCTCGCACGGCTGAATCAAGCCTTTATGGACTAACGTACTCTATGTCCTATAGGACATCACCCTCGGATAGATTAATCTAGGCCGGTTTTTTTGCCCGCCGCCGGAGCCTTTCCCCATGTCCATCCAAGAGATCCGCCATCCGCTGATCCGTCACAAACTTGGCCTTATGCGCCGTGCTGACATGAGCAGCCA
>NZ_JBIWAL010000063.1:4916-24505 GCF_044760045.1 Pseudomonas sp. NPDC098747
TGTAGACCTATGAAGCGACTAAAGACCTGCCGCTGGAAACCTACGATATCGAAGGTTGGTGCGGCACCGTGTCGGTCGAGAAAATCGCCGGCAAGAAGATCACTGTCGTGCCAATCCTGCGTGCTGGCATCGGCATGCTCGAAGGCGTGCTCAGCCTGATCCCGGGTGCCAAGGTCAGCGCTGTGGGCGTTGCCCGCAACGAAGAGACCCTGCAAGCCCACACCTATCTGGAAAAACTGGTTCCGGAAATCAACGAACGTCTGGCAATGATCATCGACCCGATGCTCGCCACCGGCAGTTCCATGGTTGCGACCATCGACCTGCTGAAAAAGGCTGGCTGCAAGGAAATCCGCGCAATGGTGCTGGTTGCCGCGCCGGAAGGTATCGCCGCAGTAGAAAAGGCGCACCCGGATGTAATCATCTACACCGCATCGATTGATGAACGTTTGAACGAACACGGTTACATCATCCCAGGGCTTGGCGATGCCGGTGACAAGATCTTCGGCACCAAGCAGAAGGACGCGTGACCATGCAACAAGAGTTCAACGATCCGCTCTGGCGCACGGTGCTGTCCGGCGCCCAGATGCTGTTCGTGGCTTTCGGCGCCTTGGTGCTGATGCCGCTGATCACGGGCCTTGACCCGAACGTGGCACTGTTTACCGCAGGTCTTGGGACGATTCTGTTCCAGATTGTCACTGGCCGTCAGGTGCCGGTGTTTCTCGCGTCGAGCTTCGCTTTCATCACCCCGATCATTCTCGCCAAGGGCCAGTTCGGCCTCGCCGCGACCATGGGCGGCGTGATGGCGGCCGGTTTCGTCTACACCTTCCTTGGCCTGGCCGTGAAGATCAAAGGCACCGGTTTCATCGACCGTCTGCTGCCGCCGGTAGTGATTGGCCCGGTGATCATCTCGATCGGCCTGGCCATGGCGCCGATTGCCGCGAACATGGCGATGGGCAAGTCTGGCGATGGTGCCGAACTGATCCACTACCAGACCGCGATGATGATCTCGATGCCGGCGCTGCTGACCACGTTGATCGTGGCGGTGTTCGGCAAAGGCATTTTCCGCCTGGTGCCGATCATTTCCGGCGTGCTGGTCGGTTTCGCCATGGCGTTCTATTTCGGCGTCGTTGATACCGCGAAAATTGCCGCCGCACCGTGGTTCGCGATCCCACATTTCACCGCGCCGGAGTTCAACTGGCAGGCGATTCTGTTCATCGTTCCGGTGGCTTTGGCCCCGGCGATTGAACACATCGGTGGCGTGATCGCAGTCGGTAGTGTGACCGGTCGTGATTACCTGAAGAAGCCAGGCCTGCATCGCACCCTGCTCGGTGACGGCATCGCCACCACCGCAGCCGGTATGTTCGGCGGCCCGCCCAACACCACCTACGCCGAAGTGACTGGCGCAGTGATGCTGACCAAGAACTACAACCCGAAAATCATGACCTGGGCGGCGATCTTTGCCATCAGCCTGGCGTTTGTCGGCAAGTTCGGCGCACTGCTGCAAAGCATCCCGGTACCGGTGATGGGCGGGATTCTGTGCTTGCTGTTCGGTTCGATCGCGGCGGTGGGCATGAACACGCTGATCCGTCACAAGATCGATCTGGGCGAAGCACGCAACCTGGTGATTGTTTCGGTGACGCTGGTGTTCGGGATTGGCGGCGTGCTGGTTGGCACCGGCACCGGTCCGGACGACTTCGGCCTCAAAGGCATCGCGCTGTGCGCGGTGGTGGCGATTGCGCTGAACCTGCTGCTGCCGGGCAATGATGGCTGGAAAAACAAGAAGGCGGATGAGCCGCTGCTCTAAAGGCTTTAGATCCTTCTTGCCTGACAGATAGCTATCGCCAGGAGGCTAGCTCCCACAGTGGATCTTCTGGGTACACAAGATTTGTGGCAACAGAGATCAATGTGGGAGCCAGCCTGCTGGCGATGCTTTTAGAGGGCCAAAGGCGCTCGTTCACACAAGGTAGCCAACGCCTTCGCCCATTGGGGGTCGTCATTCAGGCACGGCACCAGCACCAACTCCTCGCCCCCCGCTTCGCGGAACTGTTCCTTGCCGCGATCGCCAATCTCTTCAAGCGTTTCGATACAGTCGGCAACGAACGCCGGGCACATCACCAGAATCTTCTTCACGCCGCTTTTCGCCAGCTCATCCAGCCGCGCTTCGGTATACGGCTCGATCCATTTGGCACGACCCAGACGCGACTGAAACGACACCGACCATTTGCCGTCCGCCAGCCCCATGCGCTCGGCAAACAGTGCCGCCGTGCGCAGGCATTGCGCGCGATAGCAGGTGGCCAAAACTGCCGGGGACGCGTTCTTGCAGCAATCTTCGTTCTTGAAACAATGCTGCCCCGTCGGATCAAGCTTGGTCAGATGCCGCTCTGGCAAACCATGAAAGCTCAACAGCAGGTGATCGTAATCCTGCTGCAAATGCGGTTTGGCGCTGGCCACCAGCGCGTCGAGGTATTCCGGCTGATCGTAGAACGGCTGCAAAATCGACAACTGCACATCGAGTTTCTTCTCGCGCAGCACGCGTTTGGCTTCTTCGATCACCGTGGTGGTGGTGCTGTCGGCGAACTGTGGATAAAGCGGCGCCAGCGTGATGCGCTTGTGCCCCGACGCCACCAGACGCAGCAAGCACGTTTCAATCGACGGCTCGCCATAACGCATCGCAAGATCCACCGGGCCGTGCTTCCACTGCTGTGTCATCTGCTGCTGCAAACGACGGCTGAGCACCACCAGCGGCGAACCCTCCTCCCACCAGATCGAAGCGTAGGCGTGGGCGGATTGCTCGGGGCGCTTGATCAGGATCAGCGACACCAGCAAACGCCGCACCGGCCACGGCAGGTCGATCACGTAGGGGTCCATCAGAAATTGATTGAGGTAGCGGCGCACATCGGCCACCGAGGTGGAGGCCGGGGAACCCAGGTTGACCAGAAGCAAGGCGTGATCGGTCATGCAACGTCCTATTTCAGAGGCGGCTGGAGAGATCGTCCAGAGCCGCGCGTAAATCCGTGAACTGGAAAGTGAAACCCGCTTCCAGCAAGCGTGCCGGCGTGGCCCGTTGGCCGCCCAGCAACAGCAATGACATCTCGCCCAAGCCGACCTTCAGCGCCAGGGTCGGCATCGGCATGAACGCCGGGCGATGCAGCACACTGCCCAGCGTCTTGGCAAATTCGCGATTGCGCACAGGTTTTGGCGCGCACGCATTATAAGGACCACTCGCCTGATCACGATGCAGAAGAAAATCAATCAGGGCGATTTGGTCATCGATATGAATCCACGGCATCCACTGCCGACCATTGCCCAACGGCCCGCCCAGTCCGAGCTTGAACGGCAGCAACAGCCGCGACAAAAAGCCGCCTTCGGCCGACAACACCAGACCGGTTCGCACCAGCACCACGCGGATGCCCAACACTTCTGCGCGCAGGGCAGTCTCTTCCCAGGCAATGCACAACTGACTGGCGAAATCGTCGATCACTGGCGGCGAGTCTTCGCTCAACTCGCGCTCACCACCGTCGCCGTACCAGCCAATTGCCGAACCCGAAATCAGCAGTGACGGTTTCTGCGCGCGTGCCTCTAGCCACGCCAACAGAGTTTCCGTGAGCTTGATGCGGCTGCTCCACAGCAACGCTTTGCGTCGATGGGTCCACAGTCGGTCGGCAATCGGCGCGCCCGCAAGATTGATGATTGCATCGACTGGCTCTTCGCCAAGGTCTTCCAGCCGTGCGATGGCGCGCACCTGCGCCCCGCAGATTTTCGCGACCGCTTCCGGGCGTCGACTCCACACTGTCAGACGATGGCCCTGCCCCAACCAGTGTCGGCAGAGCTGACGTCCGATCAAACCAGTACCGCCGGTCAGCAATATGTGCATGACATCTTCCTCGCGTGGCGTTTTAACCCGGATCTCTAGTCTATTTTTATAAACAGGGATCTTTTCTATCGGGCAGGCTCTATTGTTTAACCATAGGCCAAGCTGTCAAATCGAGAACGCTAGAAGTTATACCAAAAAACAAAATTGTACAGGTTTCAACGACGGCGTAGTCTGTACAGAAAGGTAAACGAGGCCCCTATGACTGTACCTATCGCAATCATCGGCACCGGCATCGCCGGACTCTCGGCAGCTCAGGCTCTGACAGAGACTGGGCACACCGTCCAATTGTTCGATAAAAGTCGCGGCAGCGGCGGACGTATGTCGAGCAAACGCAGCGACGCCGGGTCGCTGGACTTGGGCGCGCAATATTTCACCGCCCGCGATCGGCGTTTCGTCACCGAGGTACAGCGCTGGCAAAGTCAGGGCTGGGTCGCGGAGTGGACACCGCAGCTCTACACCTTTCAGGGCGGCCAACTGAATCTGTCGCCGGACGAGCAGACCCGCTGGGTCGGTGCGCCACGAATGAGCGCCATTACGCGCGGCTTGCTCGAGGGTCTGGAGGTGCAATTTGCCTGTCGGATCACCGAGGTCTATCGCGGCGAAGAACATTGGCATCTGCAAGACGCCGAAGGCTTCACTCACGGGCCGTTCAGCCATGTGGTGATCGCCACGCCGGCACCGCAAGCTACCGCGTTGCTGGCCGCTGCGCCGAAACTCGCCGGTGCCGCCGCCGGGGTGAAAATGGAGCCAACGTGGGCCGTCGCCCTCGCCTTCGATACGCCGCTGGATACACCCATCGAAGGCTGCTTCGTACAGGACAGCCCGCTCGACTGGCTGGCGCGCAATCGCAGCAAACCCGGGCGCGACAACAACCTCGACACCTGGGTGCTGCACGCCACTAGTGCCTGGAGCCGACAGCACATCGACCTCCCTAAAGAAGCGGTGATCGAGCAACTGCACGGCGCGTTCGCCGAACTGCTGCACTGCGCAATGCCCGCCCCGACCTTCAGTCTTGCCCATCGCTGGCTCTACGCCCGCCCCGCGACTGGCCACGAATGGGGCACGCTGGCGGACGCCGATCTGGGTTTGTACGCATGCGGCGATTGGTGCCTGTCCGGACGCGTAGAAGGTGCCTGGCTCAGCGGCCAGGAAGCCGCGCGCCGCTTGCATGAGCACTTGCAGTGAATCAGATAAATCCGCGCAAATTGCTGCTGTCGAAATGGACAGCAGCCCACCCGCAAAACCGTGAAAAGCATTTTCTGGTGACTGAGCTGATTCGCGATGAGGACGGCACTGTGCTCGAAGTGGAATTGCAGGCAGTGCTGACCCAACGCGTCGAACGGTTCGATTGGCAGGTCCTGAAAAATCATTCCGAATGGGAACAAGGCTGGAAGTGACTATGGACTAACTGTGGGAGCGAGCTTGCTCGCGAATGCGGTGTGTCAGCGCGTTCAAATTTAACTGAAAGGATGCCTTCGCGAGCAAGCTCGCTCGCACAGGGAAAACGCATTCAAAGCGCAAAACTTATACAAATGATTTGACTTGTACAGCTATGAATCTATGCTGAAGAAATGTTGTACAGAGATCAATCTCTGTACAGGTATAGATTCGAGAGGTATCCATGTCAGACCTTTCCATGTCCCGGCCGAAAATCGCCATCAGTGCTTGCCTGATGGGCGCCGAGGTTCGCTTTAACGGCGGGCACAAGGAATCTCGCCTGTGCAGCCGCACCCTCGCTGAATATTTCGAATTCGTCCCGGTGTGCCCGGAAGTCGCCATCGGCATGGGCATCCCCCGCGAACCGATCCGTCTGGTTGGCGATCCGCAAAGCCCACAAGCCGTCGGCACCGTCCATCCCTCGACCAACGTCACCGCGCCACTGGCCGAGTACGGCGAGAAAATGGCCGGCGAACTCAATGACATATGCGGCTACATCTTCATGCAGCAATCACCTTCCTGCGGGCTGGAGCGGGTCAAGGTTTATCACGCCAACGGCGCGCCGGTGAATGGCGGTGGGCGTGGCATCTACGCACAAGCCTTCTGCGCGCGGCACCCGGACTTGCCGGTGGAAGAAGCCGGCCGCCTGAACGATCCGGTGTTGCGAGAAAACTTCATCACTCGGGTACTCGCCTACAGCGCCTGGCAGCACGTGCTTGCCCAAGGCCTGAGCCGCCGCGTCCTCACCGAATTCCACTCGCGCTACAAATACCTGTTGATGGCCCACAACCCACTGCAATACAAGGCGCTGGGCAAGCTGCTGGGCAATATGGCCGACACCGATCCTGCGGAGCTTGGCCCGCGTTACTTCAGCGAATTGATGGCGGCGCTGAAAAAGTGCGCCACCCGCGGCACACACAGCAATGTGCTGGAGCACATCAGCGGCTATCTGAAGCGGGCGATTACTGCCGCCGACAAACAGGAAGTGCAGCACGTCATCGGCCAATACCGCCTCGGCATTGTGCCGCTGGTGGTGCCGCTGACGCTGCTCAAACATCACTTTCGCCTTCATCCGGACCCATACATTGCGCAGCAGGTTTATCTGCAACCGCATCCGGAAAATCTCAGCCTGCGAAACGCTATCTAATGAATGACAAAACCGACACCAGCGCCCAGGAAGACCTCGGCGCCGACTTCAAGAAAGCCCTCGACGAAGGCTGGTTGCCGATCCGCGAAGTGGCACGGCAGACCGGCGTCAATGCGATCACGCTGCGTGCGTGGGAACGGCGCTATGGCCTGATCGTCCCGCAACGCACGCCCAAGGGTCATCGGCTGTATTCGGCCGAGCATGTACAACGCATCCTGACGATCCTCACCTGGCTCAACCGTGGCGTCGCGGTCAGTCAGGTCAAGCCGCTGCTCGACACTGCGCAAGACTTCAGCGAAACGGTAGAAAACGATTGGCAACGGTTGCGTCAGACGCTGCTCATGGCCGTCACGCAACTCAATGAACGCAGCATCGACGACAGCATCAATCAGGCCATGGCGCTGTATCCGCCGCGCACGCTGTGCGAGCAGTTGCTGCTGCCGCTATTGGCCGAACTCGAACAGCGCTGGCAAGGCCAGTTCGGCGCGCAGATGGAGCGAGTGTTTTTTTATTCGTGGCTACGCAGCAAATTTGGCGCGCGCATCTACCATAACAATCGGCAATTGCACGCCGCGCCAATGTTGCTGATCAATCATTCCGACCTGTCACTGGAACCGCATCTGTGGCTGTGCGCGTGGCTGATCAGCAGCGCTGATTGCCCGGTGCAAGTGTTTGACTGGCCACTGCCGGCCGGGGAGCTGGCACTGGCCGTCGAACACCTGCAAGCCCGTGGCGTACTGCTGTATTCCAGCAAAGCCATGCAGCTTGCGCAGTTGCCGAAACTTTTGGCTGGCGTCGCTTGCCCGAAAATGATCGTCGGACCAACGGTGTGCATCCACCACGCCGAGTTGTCCGTAAGAACTTCCGAGATTGCTGATTTGTACCTGGCTGAAGATCCGCTTTCAGCACACCAGGCACTCGTTCAGCGTGGGCTGATTTAATGGACGTGACGATTACCCCTATGCAATTGATCTGGCTGCGCAGCGACTTGCGCCAACATGACAACACCGCCCTCGCGGCTGCCGCAGCGCGTGGCCCGACGGTCGCTGTGTACCTGTTGAGCCCGCAGCAATGGCAAGAACACGACGACGCTCCCTGCAAGGTCGACTTCTGGCTGCGCAATCTGCACGAGTTGAGCAAAAGTCTCGGCCAACTGAACATTCCTTTGCTGATTCGTACGGCGGCGCATTGGGATCAGGCGCCGGCAGAACTGCGCAAGCTCTGCCGCGAATTGAACATAGAGGCAGTGCACGTCAACGAGGAATACGGTATCCACGAAAGCCGTCGCGATGCGGCCGTGGCCGAGGCTTTGCAGGCCAAGGGCATCGAATTTCACAGTTACCTCGATCAATTGCTGTTCAAGCCCGGCACCGTACTGACCAAAACCGGCACGTACTTCCAGGTGTTCAGCCAGTTTCGCAAGGTCTGCTATGAACGCCTGCATCGCTCGATGCCGGCGTTGGTGCCTGCACCCGGCAAGCAGTCGCCGCTGGACATCGACAGCGATCCGGTTCCTGCATCCGTCACCGGCTTCGCCACACCGAGCGAAGCCCTGCGCGCCCTGTGGCCCACCGGTGAACAGGAAGCCCGACGTCGCCTCGACACCTTCGCCGACGCACAAATCGATTACTACAAAAGCGAACGCGACTTCCCGGCCAAGCCCGGCACCAGTCAGCTTTCGGCGTACCTGGCCGCTGGTGTGATTTCGCCACGGCAATGCCTGCACGCCGCCCTGCAAAGCAATCAGGGCGAATTCGAAAGCGGCAAGGTCGGCGCTGTCACCTGGATCAACGAGCTGCTGTGGCGCGAGTTCTATAAACACATTCTGGTCGGCTATCCACGGGTCTCGCGCCACCGCGCGTTCCGCCCCGAGACCGAAGCCCTGGCCTGGCGCGACGCCCCGGACGAACTCGCGGCGTGGCAAGAGGCGCGTACCGGGCTGCCGATCATCGATGCGGCGATGCGCCAATTGCTCGAAACCGGCTGGATGCACAATCGCCTGCGCATGGTCGTGGCGATGTTCCTCACCAAGAACCTGCTGATCGACTGGCGCGAAGGCGAGCGGTTTTTCATGCGCCATTTGATCGATGGTGATCTGGCGGCAAACAACGGCGGTTGGCAGTGGAGCTCGTCAACCGGCACCGATTCGGCGCCGTACTTCCGCATTTTCAACCCGTTGAGCCAGTCGGAAAAATTCGACAGCGAGGGCCTGTTCATCAAGCACTGGTTGCCTGAACTGGCCGGCCTCGACAAAAAACAGGTGCATAACCCGGCCAGTGCCGGCGGCCTGTTCGGCGTGGCGGATTATCCAACGCCGATCGTCAACTTGAGTGCATCGCGGGAACGGGCGCTGACCGCGTTCAAGAACCTGCCCTCACGCCAACCAGCCGGGGTCGATCATGAGTGAATTCCTGCGCAGCTTCGCCCGGCAATTTTCAGCGTTGAACAAAGACAACCTGCAACGCCTGGGCGAGCTGTACAGCGACGACATTCACTTCACCGACCCGCTGCATGAAGTTCAGGGGTTGGCGCAGTTGCGCGATTACTTCGGTGAGCTGTACGCCAACGTCAGCGAGCTGCGGTTCGATTTTCACGGTTACGACCAGATTGGCGAGGGTGAAGGCTACCTGCGTTGGGTCATGAGTTATCGCCATCCGCGTCTGGCCAACGGGTGCGAGATTCGCGTTAGCGGCTGCTCGCACTTGCTGTGGCGCGACAAGGTTTATCGCCATCGGGATTATTTCGATGCCGGGGCGCTGCTGTATGAACACTTGCCAATATTGGGCCGGGTAATCGCCTGGCTGAAAAGGAGAATGGGATGAGTCTTACACCTCCACGGCGTTACTGGCTGACCGGTGCCAGCAGTGGCATTGGCGCAGCATTGGCAGAAAGCATCCTCGCCACCGGCGCGCATCTGGCCGTCAGCTCGCGCCAGGTCGCCCCACTCAAAGTGTTGTCGCAACGCTATCCGGGACAAGTGCTGGTGGTGGCGGGCGATCTGACCAACAGCCAGACCGTGCGGGAAATCGGCCAGCAAATTGCCGAGGACTGGGGATCACTGGACACGGTGATCCTCAATGCCGGCACCTGTGAGTATGTCGATGCACGGCAATTCGATTCTTCCATCGTCGAGCACGTGGTGCGCACCAATCTGCTCGCCAGCGCCTACTGCATCGAAGCCGCCCTGCCGTTACTGCGCAAAGGTACTGCGCCGCATCTGGTCGGGATGGCGAGTTCGGTCACTTACTTGCCGCTGCCTCGGGCGGAAGCTTACGGCGCATCGAAGGCAGGGCTGCGCTATCTGTTCGAATCGTTACGCATCGACCTTGCGGACGAGGGCATCGAAGTCACGGTGATCAGCCCGGGTTTTGTCGAAACACCGCTGACCGCCAAGAACGATTTTCCGATGCCCCTCAGTTGGCCTGTGGATAAAGCCGCCCGGCACATCTTCGCCAAGCTCAAGGATCGGCCACTGGAAATCGCCTTCCCGGCACTGTTCATGGCCGCGCTGTGGCCCTTGTCAAAACTGCCGACGGGGCTGCAACTGGCAATCGGTAAACGCATGGTGCGCAAACCGCCGCCGCTTCGAGATCCAGCATGAAAATCGCCATTATCGGCAGCGGCATCGCCGGACTCACCTGCGCGCACCTGCTCAATCGCCGACATGACGTCACGGTGTTCGAGGCCGGCGACTGGGTCGGCGGTCACACGCACACGGTGCAGGTAAGCGTCGAGGGTCGCGAATATGCCGTGGACACTGGTTTCATTGTGTTCAATGACTGGACCTACCCGAATTTCATCCGCCTGCTCGGCCAGCTCGGCGTGGGCTTCAAGCCGACCGAAATGAGTTTCTCGGTCAACGATCCGGACAGCGGCCTGGAATACAACGGCAACAACCTCAACAGCCTTTTCGCCCAGCGGCGCAATCTGCTGTCGCCGGGGTTCTGGGGCATGCTGCGCGACATTCTGCGCTTCAATAAAGAAGCCCAGCGCGACCTCATCGAGCTGCGCATCGATGCCGACATGACCCTGGATGATTACCTCAAGGCCGGCGGCTACGGCGAGCGTTTCATCCTGCATTACATCGTGCCGATGGGCGCGGCGATCTGGTCGATGCCGATGGCCGAGATGCTCAATTTTCCGCTGCAGTTTTTTGTACGCTTCTTCAAGAATCATGGCCTGTTGTCAGTCAGTGATCGCCCGCAATGGCAAGTCGTCGAGGGCGGTTCCAGCGCTTACATCGCGCCACTGACCGCCGCGTTCAAGGACCGGATTCGCCTGAACTGTCCGGTGAACCGAGTGGATCGCGACGAACACGGCGTGGTTATCCACAGCCCGGCGGGGATCGAGCACTTCGACAAAGTGGTGTTCGCCTGTCACAGCGATCAGGCCCTGCAAATACTCGCCAACCCGAGCGAGGCCGAACGCACGATCCTCGGTGCCCTGCCCTACGCCGACAACGAAGTGGTGTTGCACACCGACACGCAACTGTTGCCCAAGCGCAAACTGGCGTGGGCCAGCTGGAACTATCGCCTGAGTGGTGCCGGTCACACCCACGCGGCCGTCACCTACGACATGAACATTCTCCAGGGCATCGAAAGCGATACCACGTTCTGCGTCAGCCTCAACCAGAGCGCCGGCATCAACCCCGACAAAGTGCTGGCCCGCTTCACCTATGCCCATCCGCAGTTCAGCCTCGCCGCAGTGGCGGCGCAGAACCGCTGGGCCGAACTGGATGGCGTCCGGCACACCCACTACTGCGGCGCTTATTGGGCCAACGGTTTTCATGAGGACGGCGTGGTCAGCGCATTGCGCGTGGCGGCCGCGTTCGGGGAAACCCTATGAACAGCGCCCTCTACAGCGGTTGGATCGGCCATCGGCGCTTCTCCCCGCGCCGGCATGAATTTCGTTACCGGATCGGTTTGCTGTACCTCGATCTGAATGAGCAGGACGCGTTGTTCGGCCTGTCGGCGTTGGCCAGCCGCAGTCGCTTTGCGCCGTTTTCATTTCGCGAAACCGACTACCTCAAGGCCTTCACCGCCACCGGCATGCGCTTGATCGATGCCGTGCGCCAGCAGGTCGGCCTCGCCATCGGCCATGAACCGCAAGGCTCGGTGTGCCTACTGACGCAACCGCGCAGTTGGGGTCTGGCGTTCAATCCGGTGAGTTTCTTTTATTGCCATGAGGCCGACGGGCAACTGGCGGCGATTGTCTGTGAAGTCACCAACACGCCGTGGCGCGAGCGTTATCACTATGTGTTGCCAGCCCGCACGCAGGTCAATGCGCAAAGCGCTCATCAGCATTTTGCGGTGGCCAAGGCCTTTCATGTTTCGCCGTTTTTGCCGCGCGATCTCGAATACCGCATGAGCTTCAGCCCCGCCGCGCAAACCCTCGGCGTACACATGGCCGACTGGCAGGGCGAGCACAAACTGTTCGACGCCACGCTCAATCTGCAACGCGAAACGCTCGACCGTCACAGCCTGCACCGCTACTTGCGCCGCTTCCCTTGGATGACCGCGAAAACCGCTCTGGCGATCTATTGGCAAGCCGTGCGACTGCTGCTTAAACGTGCACCGATCTTTGCTCATCAGGCTGCCGATGGCAGCTTTCAAACCGCTACTGTGCCTACCAAGGAACACCGCCATGAAATCCTCTAGTCTGTCGGTCAGCCGGCTCAGCACCAACGGTTTGACCGGTTCGCTGCTGCGTCGGGGCGTGTTGCGGCAAATGGCCCGCCTCAAACACGGTCAGCTTGTGGTGGTCGAGGATGGCGAGCGGATGCTCTTCGGTGCCCCCGGCAGTGCTTTGGTGGGCGAGATCCACATACTCGACGCGGCAGTCTGGGGCATGGTCGCCAGCAACGGTTCGATCGGCGCGGGTGAGGCGTTTATCCACGGTTATTGGAGCTCGCCGGACTTGACCGCGGTGGTGCGGGTGTTCGTCAGTAACCTCGATGTACTGGATGCGATGGAAGGTGGCCTGGCCCGTGTTGGCCGACCGCTGGTGCAAGGTTTGCACTGGCTCAATCGCAACACGCGCAAAGGCTCACAGAAAAACATCGCCGCGCACTACGACCTCGGCAACGATCTGTTCGAACAGTTTCTCGACCCGACCATGATGTATTCGGCGGCGCAGTTTCTGACCCCCGAAGACAACCTGGAACAGGCGCAACTGAACAAACTGGAGCGGATCTGCCAGAAGCTCGCGCTCAAACCCAGCGATCACTTGCTGGAAATCGGCACCGGCTGGGGCAGCATGGCGCTTTACGCGGCGCAAAATTACGGCTGCCGCGTGACCACCACCACGTTGTCGAAAGAGCAGTACGCATTTACCGCGCAGCGCATCGAACAACTGGGCTTGCAAGATCAAGTGACGTTGTTGCTCAAGGATTACCGCGACCTCACCGGTGAGTACGACAAGCTGGTGTCGATCGAGATGATCGAAGCGGTCGGCCATCGTTTCCTGCCCACCTACTTCAAGCAATGTGCGCAGTTGCTCAAGAGCAACGGTTTGATGCTGTTGCAGGCGATCACCATTCGCGAGCAGCGTTATGAGCAGGCCACGCGCAGCGTGGATTTCATCCAGCGCTACATCTTCCCCGGTGGCGCCCTGCCCTGTGTGCAGAAGATGCTCGAAATCGTTGGCCGCGACACCGACATGAACCTCCTGCACATGGAAGATTTCGGCCTGCACTACGCCAAAACCCTGCGCCTGTGGCACGAGAATTTTCGCCGCGCGCACGGCCGCTTGAGCGAACTGGGCTATGACGATTACTTCCTCAGGCTATGGGAGTTCTACCTGTGCTACTGCGAGGGTGGTTTTCTGGAACGCACCATCGGCACCGCGCAATTGTTGCTGGCCAAACCGGCAGCCATGCCGGCGCCGCTGCTCGGACGCTTCGATGCTTGAGCGGATCGCCAATGCCGTGCTGTTCCAGATCGGCTGGCTGGCCTGTGTGCTCGGCGGCAACAGTTTATGGCTGTTGCTGTCGCTGGCGGTGCTGGTGATTCATCTGTGCTGGATCAGCAGTTGGGCGGCAGAGGGACGTTTGATCCTCAGCGTGGTGATCGTCGGCACGGCGGTGGATAGCGTTTTGCGCGGCCTCGGCGTGTTCATGTTTGAGGATTCGTCTCCGCTGATTCCGCTGTGGCTGATGTTGCTGTGGGCATTGCTGGCGACCACGTTGCGTCACTGCCTGCAATGGACCGCCCGCCCTTGGTGGCTGGCGAGTGGGCTCGGGGCCGTCGGCGGTGCACTGTCGTATTACGGCGGCGGACGCTTGGCCGGCGTGCATTTTCCCTACGGCGAGTTACCCAGCCTGATCGGCATCGGTCTGCTCTGGGCGTTGCTGTTTCCGTTGCTTCATCGATGGCTCGACGCTTGGCGCATTGAGCGTCTGTCAGAGCTTTCACACACGCGGCAACCTCTGCCTTACACTGCCGGCCATGAAGACCATCCCCCTCCAACAAATCGCTGAACCGGCGGTCACCTGCTCGACCTGCGCAGCCTGCTGCTGCCAGCTCGAAGTGATGCTGATCACTGACACGGGCGTGCCTGATCGCTTTATCGATACCGATGAATGGGGCGGCGAAGTGATGCTGCGTCTGGACGACGGCTGGTGCGCGGCACTGGATCGCGACACGATGATGTGCACGATTTACGAGAAGCGCCCGCTGATCTGTCGCGAGTTCGAAATGGGCGCGCCGGAGTGCATTGAAGAGCGTCAGGGCATTGCCACGGTGTATCGCTGATCCTTCGAACGATACAAAACCACTGTGGGAGCGAGCTTGCTCGCGAAGGCGGTGTGTCAGACAAAAACAATATCGACTGATCATCCGCTTTCGCGAGCAAGCTCGCTCCCACAGGGTTTAATGCAGGCTGTTGGAACGTAGTGATTACAACGGCATCGTGTAATGCAGCGAGTAGCTCTCTACCCCATCGTTGTTGCTGGAAAGGCCGGCGTTGGAATAGTGCGTCGCACGAATCCCGACCTCATGCCCACCATTGAAACGCAGACCAAAACCCAGACGGTCTTCGAACTGGAACGAGCCGCCAATATTGTTGGATTCGTACTTGGTGTTGGAGAATACCGCTGCACCGATGCCCGCCTCGAAATACGGTTTGACCGAATCACCGGCAAACTCGTACACAAATACCGGCGAGAACGACAGGCTGTTGTTACTAGAGGTCTTGTCACCGTCCCAGTAAGTGTAAGCACCACTCCAGTAACCGGTCAGGCGACCGACGTCGCTTTGCAGCCAGCTCGTGTCCCAGTCGAAATTCATCCCCAGGCGATACGTCATGGTCGAATCGCTGGTGGCCCCCACCGCGAATTCAACGCCGGCAGCTTGTGCGGTAATACTTTGCCCTATCAATGCGGCCGCAATCGCGGCCAAGCAGAATAGTCGCTTCACTTTGAAACTTCCTTTTCCGGAACGATCGTTTGGTTTTCTAGATAACTTATCGCTATAGAAGCTAGTGCCAGAGCAGAAGTTCAGCTGACTTTTCAGTTATTTCACATATTTTTTACAAACTGAATTTTTGCACTTCGCAGTCAGTTTGCCCCAGCAGCGGCAGGATGTTTCGCAAGTGCTGCGGATCGGCGGAGGTCCAGAACCTGACCGCTTGATGCGGCCCCTCAGCGAGCAGATCACGCTCGGCCAGTAGGCGCTGAAGTTGCCGCGCCACGGCGGCGCCGGTATCGATCAGACTGATGTTCTCGGGGATCATCGAGCTGAGCATCGGCTTGAGGAAGGGATAGTGCGTGCAGCCGAGGATAATCGTGTCGCAACCGTGGGCCAGCAGCGGATCGACATAATTCTGAAGTAGTTTGCGCAACTCGGCGCTGTGCAAATCGCCGCTCTCAATCAATTCAACCAGACCGGGGCACGGCTGGGTAATCACACGCACATCGGTGGCGAAGCGGTCTAGCAACGCGGCGAACTTGGCACTCTGCAAGGTGCCGGTGGTGGCAAGTACACCGACCACACCACTGCGGGTCGCGGCAGCCGCCGGTTTGACGGCTGGCTCCATGCCGACGATGGGCCAGTCGGGAAAGTCGTGGCGCAGATCGGCAACCGCCGCCACCGTTGCGGTATTGCAGGCGACCACCAAGGCCTTGGCGCCCTGCTCACGGAAAAAGCCAGCCATCACATTGCAACGCTGGCGGATGAACTCCGGGGTTTTCTCGCCATACGGAATGTGCCCGCAATCAGCGAAGTACAGCAGCGACTCATTGGGCAGTAAACGCTGAATTTCAGCCAGAACCGACAAACCGCCGACACCGGAATCGAACACGCCGATCGGCGCCTCACGCATGCTGCGATCCACAGACGCTGCAACCCGGGTCACGCTTGACGCGCAATTCACGGAAGCGCGAACCCAAGGCATCGATCAACAGCAAGCGGCCCACCAGCGGTTCACCGAAGCCGACCAGCATCTTCAAGGCCTCAAGCGCCTGAAGGCTGCCGACCAATCCCACCAGCGGCCCGACCACGCCGGCTTCGCTGCAGGTCAGTTCGGCTTCGCTGCCATGCCCGTATAGACAGTGGTAGCACGGGCTCTCGGCGCGACGCGGGTCGAACACCGACAGTTGGCCTTCGAGGCGAATCGCCGCGCCGCTGACCAAGGGTTTGCGCGCAGCCACGCACGCGGCGTTGACGGCTTCGCGAGTGGAAAAATTATCAGAGCAGTCGAGCACCAGATCCACCGTCGAAACGGCTGCGGCGAGGGAATCCTCGTCCAGCGCCCGACGATGGGCGACGAGTTGAATCTCTGGATTGATCGCGCCCAGACGCTTGAGCGCCGAGTCGACTTTGCTCATGCCGACGCTGTCGGTGTCGTGGATGATCTGGCGTTGCAGGTTGGTCAGATCGACCGTGTCGAAGTCCGCCAGATGCAGTTCACCGACACCCGCCGCCGCCAAATACAAAGCAACCGGTGCGCCGAGACCACCGAGGCCGACGATCAGCACGCGACTGGCCTTGAGCTTCAACTGGCCGTCGATGTCGATGTGTTGCAGCAGAATCTGCCGGCTGTAGCGCAGCAATTCCTGATCGTTCAGCACGGCAGGCGCCCCAGGCTGATGCGTTGATGGCCGCCCAGATCGGTGCGGCTGTGGACTTCTTCAAAACCACGGCGCAGCAGCAGATCGCGCACGGCTTCGGCTTGATCATAGCCGTGTTCGAGCATCAGCCAGCCACCGGCCTCCAGATGTTCCGGGGCCTGGGCGACGATCAGACGCAGATCGTCGAGCCCGTCCTCACCGGCCACCAATGCACTGGCGGGTTCGAAACGCACATCGCCTTCGACCAAATGCGGATCGGTTGCGGCAATGTACGGCGGGTTGCTGATGATCAGCTGAAAACGCTGACCTTCAAGAGCACTGAACCAATGGCTGCTCAGCACTTTGGCGTTATTCAGATGCAGACGTTGACGATTGCGTTCGGCCAGCGCCACGGCTTCGAGCACGCGGTCCACGGCGGTTACCATCCAGGCCGGGCGTTCGCTGGCCAAGGCCAGAGCAATCGCGCCGCTGCCAGTGCCGAGGTCGAGCACTTTAGCTGGGGTCGCCGACAGCAATTCCAATGCGGCTTCCACCAACAGTTCTGTGTCCGGGCGCGGGATCAGCGTGTGCGGTGCGACTTCCAGATCGAGTTTCCAAAAACCCTGCTGACCAAGAATGTAAGCCACTGGCTCGCCACCGCGGCGGCGTTGCAGGTACTCGGCAAACTTCAGCGCGGCTTCACTCGGCACGATGCGCTCGGGCCAGGTGTGGAGGAAACTGCGCGATTTGCCCAGCGCAGCGGCCAGGAGCAATTCAGCGTCCAGACGCGCAGTGGGTGAGTCCGGCAGGTCGGCGGCGCGCAACAGGCTCGCAATGATGGTCATTTATTCACCTATCGCGGCGAGTTGGTCAGCCTGGTATTCGGCCAGCAGCGGCTCGATTACCGCATCAACGCCACCGGCGAGAATGTCATCAAGCGAATACAGGGTCAGGTTGACGCGATGGTCAGTCACCCGGCCCTGAGCAAAGTTGTAGGTGCGAATCCGCTCGGAACGGTCGCCGGAACCGACGAGCAATTTTCGCTCACTGGCGATGGCATTCGCCGCCGCAGCGGTTTGCTGATCGTTGAGCTTGGCCGACAACCATGACATCGCCCGCGCACGGTTTTTGTGTTGGGAACGTTCTTCCTGACACTCGACGACGGTGCCGGTCGGTATGTGCGTGATGCGGATCGCCGAGTCGGTCGTGTTGACGTGCTGACCACCGGCCCCGGAGGAGCGGAACGTGTCGACGCGCAAATCCGCCGGGTTGATCTCGATGGCTTCGCGCTCGTCCGGCTCGGGCAACACCGCGACGGTGCAGGCCGAGGTGTGGATACGGCCCTGGGATTCGGTGGCGGGTACACGCTGTACGCGGTGCACGCCGGATTCGAATTTCAGCTTGCCGTAGACGTTGTCGCCTTCGATGCGGGCGATGACTTCTTTATAGCCACCGTGTTCGCCTTCGTTTGCCGACAGGATCTCCACACGCCAGCCTCGTCGCTCGGCGTAACGCGCGTACATGCGGAACAAATCGCCGGAGAAGATCGCCGCCTCGTCACCACCGGTGCCGGCGCGAATTTCGAGGAACACGTTGCGCCCGTCGTTAGGGTCTTTTGGCAACAGCATGCGTTGCAGGTCGGCTTCCAGCGTGATCAGCAATTCTTTGGCTTCGCGGACTTCTTCCACGGCCATTTCACGCATGTCCGGGTCGCTGTCCTTGAGCAGCGCCTGCGCGCCTTCAAGATCGCCTTGTACGCCGAGCAGCTTTTTATAGGCGTGTACGACCGGCTCGAATTCGGCGTATTCCTTGGAATAGGCGCGGAATTTAGTCTGATCAGAGATGACTTCGCCGTCGCCGAGCAGCGCGGTCAGTTCCTCGAAACGGTCCTGGAGGATGTCCAGCTTATTGAGCAGTGACGCTTTCATTGCGGTTTTTTATCCGAAAAGCTATCCGGTGAGCCCTCGAGGGCAAAGAGTTCCTGGGCCATGGCCAGCGCATCGAGGCGGCCTTCGGCAGAAAGCTTTTTCAGTTGCACGCTGGGTGCATGCAACAGTTTATTGGTCAGGCCGCGGGCCAGTTGCCCCAGCACATCTTCGGCATTGCCGCCGTTGGCCAGCAGACGCAGGGCTTTTTGCAGCTCCTCGTCGCGCAGACGTTCGCTCTGTTGACGATAGGCCTTGAGCACATCGACTGCCGCCAGTTCGCGCAGGCGCACCATGAAATCGTCGGCGCCGACCGAAACCATTTCTTCGGCCGCTTGTGCTGCGCCCTGACGACTCTTGAGGTTTTCGGCGACCACTTCATGAAGATCGTCGACGCTATAGAGGTAAACGTCGTCCAACTCGCCGACTTCCGGTTCGATATCCCGGGGAACAGCAATGTCGACCATGAAGATCGGTTTGTGCTTGCGCAGCTTCAATGCGCTCTCGACCGCGCCTTTGCCAAGGATCGGCAACTGGCTGGCGGTCGAACTGATGACGATATCGCTGCGCACCAGCTCCGCTGGAATGTCCGACAGCAACACCGCATGGGCGCCGAACTGCTCGGCCAGGAGGCTTGCGCGCTCCAGCGTACGGTTGGCGACAACGATGCGCTTGACCCCCAACTCATGCAAATGGCGGGCGACCAGGGTGATGGTCTCGCCCGCGCCGATCAGCAAGGCCTGGCTGCGTTGCAGGTCACTGAAAATCTGTTTCGCCAGACTGACCGCCGCAAACGCCACGGACACCGGGTTTTCACCGATGGCGGTGTCGGTACGCACCTGTTTGGCGGCATTGAAGGTTGCCTGAAACAGACGCCCCAGCAGCGGCCCGATGGTGCCGGCCTCGCGGGCCACGGCGTAGGCCGATTTCATCTGGCCGAGAATCTGCGGTTCGCCCAACACCAGCGAGTCGAGCCCGGAGGCGACGCGCATCATGTGACGAACTGCCGCATCATCTTCATGCACATAAGCACACGCGCGCAGCTCTTCGAGGCTTAAATGGTGATAGTCGGCCAGCCAGCGCAGCACGATATCCGCCGACAGCTGATCCTGTTCTATATAAAGCTCACTGCGATTGCAGGTGGAGAGGATCGCTGCTTCG
>NZ_JBIWAL010000063.1:24515-28326 GCF_044760045.1 Pseudomonas sp. NPDC098747
AAGTCGGCAGAGCTGCTGCCACGCCTCAACCAGCTGCTCAGGGGTAAAGGCCACGCGCTCGCGGACGTCTACTGAAGCAGTCTTGTGGTTAATACCGAGTGCAAGGAAGGCCATTCAAAGTCGCTGATGGTGACGTGAAGCCGGCAATTGTCCACCTTCGTCAGATTCAGAACAACCACCGCTGACTATTGTCCCAATCGTCAGCCCCTATAATGGCCACAATTGAGTCTCGGTTATGTTTGGCCGAAGGCTTGTGTCATGATGATCCGACCGCAGGTTAGTCGTCCTCTTCCTATATGAATAGATCTTCCGCGTTGCTCCTTGCTTTTGTCTTCCTCAGCGGCTGCCAGGCCTTGGCACCCGTGTCGCAGGACGGTGCCTCACCGGTAGAAGACACCACGCCCGCGCCTGAAAAGCCCAAGGTTTACAGCTCGTTCAGCGAAGAAACCGTGTTCAGTCTGCTGAGCGCCGAACTCGCCGGCCAGCGCAATCGTTTCGACATTGCCCTGGACAACTACGTGACTCAGGCGATCAACACTCAGGACCCGGGCGTCTCCGAGCGCGCGTTCCGCATCGCCGAATACCTCGGTGCAGATCAGCCTGCGCTGGATACCGCGTTGATCTGGGCCAGAAACGCTCCGGACGACCTCGAAGCGCAACGCGCCGCCGCCGTACAACTGGCGCGTGCCGGGCGTTATGACGACTCGATGGTCTATATGGAAAAAGTCCTGCAAGGCAAGGGCGACACCCATTTCGACTTCCTCGCGCTGTCGGCGGCCGATACCGATCAGGAAACCCGCAACGGCCTGATGAAAAGTTTCGACCGCTTGTTGCAGCGTCATCCGAACAACAGTCAGTTGATTTTCGGCAAGTCCCTGCTCCTGCAACAGGATGGCGACAACAAAGCGGCACTCGCACTGCTCGAAGACCATCCGCCGGAAGACGGCGAAATCGCCCCGATCCTGCTGCGCGCACGTCTGCTCCAGCTATTGAATCGTGGCGACGAAGCCCTGCCGCTGCTGAAAAAAAGCATCAAGAAGTACCCGGACGACAAACGTCTGCGCCTGACTTACGCGCGGATGCTGGTAGAGCAGGATCGGATGGACGACGCCAAAGCCGAGTTCGCAAGCCTTGTTCAGCAATACCCGGAAGACGACGAACTGCGCTATTCGCTGGCGCTGGTATGCCTTGAGGCCAAGGCCTGGGATGAGGCCAAAGGTTATCTGGAAGACCTGATCGCCCGGGAAAGCCATGTCGATTCGGCGCACCTGAACCTGGGTCGTATCGCCGAAGAACGCAACGACCCGCAGGGCGCACTGATCGAGTACGCCCAGGTCGGCCCGGGCAACGACTATCTGCCGGCACAGTTGCGTCAGGCCGATATCCTGATGAACAACGGCAAGACCGCCGAAGCCCAAAGCAAACTGGCGGCCGAACGCGACGAACAACCGGATTACGCGATTCAGCTGTACCTGATTGAAGCGGAAACCCTGTCGGCCAATAAACAGGACGACAAGGCCTGGAAGGTATTGCAACAAGCCTTACTGCAATACCCCGATGATCTGAATCTGCTTTACACCCGTGCCATGCTCGCGGAAAAACGCAATGACTTGGCGCAGATGGAAAAAGACCTGCGCCTGATCATCAAGCGCGACCCGGACAACGCCATGGCGCTGAACGCTTTGGGCTACACCCTGTCCGATCGCACGACCCGTTACGCTGAAGCCAAAACGCTGATCGATCAGGCACACCAGATCAACCCGGAGGACCCCGCGGTACTCGACAGCCTCGGCTGGGTGAATTTCCGCCTGGGTAATCTGGACGACGCCGAGAAATATCTGCGTCAGGCGCTGGAGCGTTTCCCTGATCACGAAGTCGCCGCACACCTGGGCGAAGTGTTGTGGACCAAGGGCAACCAGCGTGAAGCCAAACAAATCTGGGGCAAATTCCTCAAGGATCAGCCCGACAGCACCATTCTGCGCAGCACCATCAAGCGCCTGACCGGATCCGAGACTCTTTAACTCATGTTTTTGCGCCACGTTATTGTTTTCAGCTTCATCGCCCTGCTCGCCGGTTGCGCGGGTTTCGGTGCTCGTGAATCGGTCGAGGGCCACGGCAGCCCGGCCCAATGGGCGGCGAACAAACAACAACTGACCGGCCTCGACGGCTGGCAGATCGACGGCAAGATCGGCATCCGCGCCCCGAAAGATTCCGGCAGCGGCACGCTGTTCTGGCTGCAGCGTCAGGACTACTACGACATTCGCTTGTCCGGCCCGCTGGGTCGTGGCGCGGCACGTCTGACCGGGCGTCCGGGCAAGGTTTCGCTGGAAGTCGCCAATCAGGGCCGCTACGAATCGCCATCGCCTGAAACCTTGCTCGAAGAGCAGTTGGGCTGGAAATTGCCAGTGTCGAATCTGGCCTGGTGGGTCCGTGGCCTGCCTGCGCCGAACAGCAAAAGCCGCCTGAATCTGGATGCCAACAGCCGCTTGGCCAACCTTGAACAGGATGGCTGGAAAGTCGAATACACCGCTTACACCGAACAAAATGGCTACTGGCTGCCCGAGCGCATCAAGCTGCACGGCACCGACCTCGACGTGACGCTGGTGATCAAGAACTGGCAACCGCGCAAGTTGGGGCAATAACGCATGACCGCTGCACGCCTGACTTTGCCTTCGCCGGCCAAACTCAACCTGATGCTGCACATTCTGGGTCGCCGTGAAGACGACTATCACGAGCTGCAAACACTGTTTCAGTTTGTCGATTACGGCGACGAAATCACTTTTGCCGTACGTGATGATGGCGTGATTCAACTGCATACCGAATTTGCCGGCGTGCCGCATGACAGCAATCTGATCGTGCGTGCGGCGAAAATGCTTCAGCAACAGTCCGGCTGTGCGCTGGGCATCGACATCTGGATCGACAAGGTTCTGCCCATGGGCGGCGGCATTGGTGGTGGCAGCTCAAATGCCGCGACAACGTTGCTGGGGCTCAATCATCTGTGGCAACTGGGATGGGATGAAGATCGGCTGGCGGCACTGGGTTTGTCGCTTGGCGCCGATGTTCCGGTTTTCGTCCGTGGTCACGCGGCGTTTGCCGAGGGTGTGGGCGAGAAACTGACCCCGGTGGACCCCGAAGAACCGTGGTATCTGGTGCTCGTGCCGCAAGTCTCTGTAAGTACGGCAGAAATTTTTTCCGATCCTTTGTTGACACGTAACACGCCGCCCATTAAAGTGCGCCCCGTTCCCGAGGGAAACAGTCGAAATGACTGCTTGCCGGTGGTTGCAAGGCGTTATCCAGAAGTACGTAACGCATTGGATTTGTTAGGTAAATTTACCGAAGCAAAGCTCACCGGAACTGGAAGTTGTGTGTTTGGGGGCTTCCCAAGCAAAGCTGAAGCTGATAAAGTCTCGGCCCTTCTGACAGAGACCCTTACAGGGTTTGTAGCGAAAGGAAGCAACGTTTCGATGTTGCATCGCAAGCTGCAAAGTCTGCTCTAAAAGGAACCAGGTGCTCGGCACTTGATGCAACAGATACAGGGGCGTCGCCAAGCGGTAAGGCAGCAGGTTTTGATCCTGCCATGCGTTGGTTCGAATCCAGCCGCCCCTGCCATTTTCTATACTCATCCAGGTTACCCTCAGCCTCTAGGTACTGCGCGTGTCCAAGATGATGGTCTTTACGGGGAACGCTAACCCCGATCTGGCTCGGCGTGTTGTACGTCAGCTGCATATCCCTCTCGGTGACATCTCTGTCGGCAAGTTTTCCGACGGCGAAATTACTGCCGAGATCAATGAAAACGTTCGCGGTAAAGACG
>NZ_JBIWAL010000064.1:0-2173 GCF_044760045.1 Pseudomonas sp. NPDC098747
CGCAACGCCGAATATTTGGCCCGCGAAGGCGCTGCCTTCCTGATGCCGCAAAGAACGACAGGTGCCGCCGACCTTGCCGCGCGCCTGACAGAGGTCTTGATGCAACCGCAACGACTCGAAGAAATGGCCCAAGCGGCCCGCCGTCTGGCGAAACCCGAAGCCACCCGTAGCGTGGTCGATACCTGTCTGGAGGTGGTCCATGGTTGAGAATCAGAAAGCCATGCCGCAACCGGAAATGCGCCGCATCCGTCGCATCCACTTCGTCGGTATCGGCGGCGTGGGCATGTGCGGCATCGCCGAAGTGTTGTTGAACCTGGGCTATGAAGTGTCCGGTTCCGATCTGAAAGCCTCGCCGGTCACCGAGCGTCTGGAATCGTTCGGCGCAAAAATCTTTATCGGCCACCGTGCCGAGAACGCCGCTGCCGCCGATGTGCTGGTGGTGTCGAGCGCCGTCAACACCTCCAACCCGGAAGTCGCGACCGCACTGGAACGCCGTATCCCGGTGGTGCCGCGTGCCGAAATGCTCGCTGAGCTGATGCGCTATCGCCACGGCATCGCCGTTGCCGGTACCCACGGCAAAACCACCACGACGAGCCTGATCGCGTCGGTATTCGCTGCCGGTGGTCTCGATCCGACGTTCGTTATCGGTGGGCGTCTGAACGCTGCCGGCACCAACGCTCAGCTCGGCACCAGCCGTTACCTGATCGCCGAAGCCGATGAAAGCGACGCGAGCTTTCTGCACTTGCAGCCGCTGGTGGCCGTGGTCACCAACATCGACGCCGACCACATGGCGACCTACGGCGGTGACTTCAACAAACTGAAGAAAACCTTCGTCGAGTTCCTGCACAACCTGCCGTTCTACGGTTTGGCGGTGATGTGCCTGGACGATCCAGTGGTGCGCGAGATCCTGCCGCTGGTCAAACGTCCGACCGTGACTTACGGCTTCAGCGAAGACGCCGACATTCGCGCGATCAATGTGCGCCAGCAAGGCATGCAGACGTTCTTCACCGTGCTGCGCCCAGACCGCGAGCCGCTGGATGTTTCCGTGAACATGCCGGGCAACCACAACGTGCTCAATTCGCTGGCGACCATCTGCATCGCCACCGACGAGGGCGTCAGTGATGAAGCCATCGTTCAAGGCCTGTCGGGTTTCCAGGGCGTGGGTCGTCGCTTCCAGGTCTACGGCGAACTGCCGGTCGACGGCGGCAGCGTGATGCTGGTCGATGACTACGGTCACCACCCGACCGAAGTCGCGGCCGTGATCAAAGCCGTGCGTGGTGGCTGGCCGGAGCGCCGTCTGGTGATGGTTTACCAGCCGCACCGTTACAGCCGGACCCGCGATCTGTACGACGACTTCGTCAATGTACTGGCCGACGCCAACGTGTTGCTACTGATGGAAGTCTATCCGGCCGGCGAAGAGCCGATCCCGGGCGCCGACAGCCGCAAGTTGTGCAACAGCATCCGACAGCGTGGTGCGCTCGACCCGATCTACATCGAGCGTGGCGTCGATCTGGCGCCGCTGGTCAAGCCGCTGCTGCGTGCCGGCGACATCCTGCTGTGCCAGGGCGCCGGTGATATCGGTGGCCTCGCGCCGAAGCTGTTGAAAAGTGAATTGTTCGCTGGCGCCGTGGCCGCGCCAGTCGAGGGGAAGTTGAAATGACCGCTGCCTACGCCAATCTGTTCTCCACCATTGTGCCGAAAGACTTCGGCCGTGTTGCCGTGCTGTTCGGTGGCCTGAGTGCCGAGCGTGAGGTTTCGTTGAAGTCCGGTAACGCCGTGCTCACGGCGCTGCAAAGCGCTGGCGTGGACGCGTTCGGCATCGACGTCGGCGACGATTTCCTACAGCGTCTGCTCAGCGAGAAAATCGATCGCGCCTTCATCATTCTCCACGGTCGTGGCGGTGAAGACGGCTCCATGCAGGGCTTGCTCGAAGTGGCCGGCATTCCGTACACCGGCAGCGGCATTCTGGCTTCGGCGCTGGCGATGGACAAACTGCGCACCAAGCAGGTCTGGCACAGCCTCGGGATTCCGACGCCGCGTCACGCCGTGCTGTGCAGCGAAGCCGATTGTATTTCGGCAGCGACGGAACTGGGCTTCCCTTTGATCGTCAAACCGGCGCATGAAGGTTCAAGTATCGGGATGGCCAAAGTGAGTTCTGCGTCCTAGTTGATAG
>NZ_JBIWAL010000064.1:2183-6616 GCF_044760045.1 Pseudomonas sp. NPDC098747
AATAAAACGAAATACAAAATGATTAATCCTTACTAGATTATCGACGCATGGAAATACGCCAATAAATAAGATTCGCAAGTGTTGGTCGAGCAATGGATTCAAGGTCCGGAGTTCACCATCGCCACCCTGCGTGACCAGGTGTTGCCTCCAATCGCCCTGGGTACACCGCACACGTTCTACGACTACGACGCCAAGTACGTCGCCAACGATACCCAGTACCGCATTCCGTGCGGGCTGGATGCCGCCAAGGAAAAAGAACTCATGGATCTCACGGCCAAGGCCTGTGAGGCGCTGGGTATCGCCGGTTGGGGCAGGGCGGACGTGATGCAGGACGCCGACGGGCAGTTCTGGTTCCTGGAAGTGAATACCGCACCGGGCATGACCGATCATAGTCTGGTGCCGATGGCGGCCCGTGCTGCCGGTCTGGATTTCCAGCAACTGGTACTGGCCATTCTGGCTGCCAGCGTAGAAGACGCTGGTAACAAAGAGGCGCGAGGTTAAGACGATGCAAGGCGCACAGCTCAGACATCAGCCACCCGCACCCGGCCGCAAGCCGGTGCCGCGGGGTGCCAGCCGAATGGTGGCCAAAGAGCCGATGTCCGCGCGCCTGCCAAAAGCCAACTTCGGTTTCCTGAAAAGCCTGTTCTGGCCAGTGCTGCTGGTGGTGCTCGGGTTCGGTACTTACGAAGGTGCACAGCGGTTGCTGCCGTACGCCGACCGGCCGATCACCAAGATCGCCGTGCAGGGCGACCTGAGCTACATCAGCCAGCAAGCGGTGCAGCAGCGAATCGCGCCATTCGTCGCGTCGAGCTTCTTCACCATCGACCTGGCCAGCATGCGCAAAGAGCTTGAGCAAATGCCCTGGATCGCCCATGCCGAAGTGCGTCGGGTGTGGCCGGATCAAGTAGTGATCCGCCTCGAAGAGCAATTGCCGGTGGCCCGTTGGGGCGACGAGTCGTTGCTCAACAACCAGGGCCAGGCGTTTACGCCCAAGGAGCTGGCGAACTACGAACACCTGCCACAGCTGTTCGGTCCACAACGGGCTCAGCAGAAAGTGATGCAGCAATACCAGGTGCTGAGCCAGATGCTGCGCCCGTTGGGCTTCTCGATTGC
Source organism: Pseudomonas sp. NPDC098747 (assembly GCF_044760045.1). NCBI lineage: Bacteria > Pseudomonadati > Pseudomonadota > Gammaproteobacteria > Pseudomonadales > Pseudomonadaceae > Pseudomonas > Pseudomonas sp. NPDC098747. Next base: position 3,297 of record NZ_JBIWAL010000064.1, read on the forward strand.
ACGCCTGGAATTGCGTGAACGCGGTAGCTGGTTCCTGACCACCGGTGCCGGCAGTTCCGGGCCCGGCATCGAGTTGCTGCTGGGACGCGGCAACCTGGTGGAAAAGATGCGCCGCTTCATCGCCATCTATGACAAGACGCTCAAAGAACAGATTACGAACATTGCGCGCATCGATCTGCGCTACGCCAACGGCCTCGCTGTTGGCTGGCGGGAACCAGTAGCGCCGACGACAGCCCAACCCGCTGTCGCAAAGAATTAAGAAGAGGCAGGACCCATGGCAAACGTGCAAAGCGGCAAAATGATCGTCGGTCTGGATATCGGCACCTCCAAGGTGGTGGCGCTGGTAGGCGAGGTCTCGGACGACGGCACGCTGGAAATCGTCGGTATCGGTACGCATCCGTCCCGCGGCCTGAAAAAAGGCGTGGTGGTGAACATCGAGTCCACCGTGCAATCGATCCAGCGCGCGATCGAAGAAGCCCAACTGATGGCGGGCTGCCGCATTCACTCGGCGTTCGTCGGCGTGGCCGGCAATCACATCCGCAGCCTGAACTCTCACGGCATCGTCGCGATTCGTGATCGCGAAGTCAGCTCGGCCGACCTTGAGCGCGTGCTCGACGCCGCCCAGGCTGTCGCGATCCCGGCTGACCAGCGTGTGCTGCACACCCTGCCGCAGGATTACGTGATCGATAACCAGGAAGGCGTTCGCGAACCACTGGGCATGTCCGGCGTACGTCTGGAAGCCAAGGTTCACGTGGTCACCTGCGCCGTCAACGCCGCACAGAACATTGAAAAATGCGTTCGCCGCTGCGGTCTGGAAATCGACGACATCATCCTCGAACAGCTTGCCTCCGCGTATTCGGTGTTGACCGACGACGAGAAAGAGCTGGGCGTGTGCCTGGTCGACATCGGCGGCGGTACCACCGACATCGCGATCTTCACCGAAGGCGCAATCCGCCACACGGCCGTGATCCCGATTGCCGGTGATCAGGTGACCAACGACATCGCCATGGCGTTGCGCACCCCGACCCAGTACGCCGAAGAGATCAAGATCCGTTACGCCTGCGCCCTGGCCAAACTGGCTGGCGCCGGCGAAACCATCAAGGTGCCAAGCGTTGGCGACCGTCCACCGCGCGAACTGTCGCGTCAGGCCCTGGCCGAAGTGGTCGAGCCGCGTTACGACGAACTGTTCACCCTGATCCAGGCCGAGCTGCGTCGCAGCGGCTACGAAGACCTGATCCCGGCCGGCATCGTCCTGACCGGCGGTACGTCGAAGATGGAAGGCGCCACCGAGCTTGCCGAAGAAATCTTCCACATGCCGGTACGCCTCGGTGTACCGCACGGTGTGAAAGGTCTGGATGACGTGGTGCGTAACCCGATTTATTCCACTGGCGTTGGCTTGTTGATGTACGGCCTGCAAAAGCAGTCCGACGGAGTTTCGTTCTCCGGCATCGGCAGCCGCGACAGCTACAGCAGCGAAGAGCCACAGGCGCCGCTGCTCGACCGACTGAAAAAGTGGGTCCAGGGCAATTTCTAAAGATTTACCGCAACACCGCAACAAAAAGCAGTAGGCGAAAAAACTAGAGAATGTAAGGAGAGGGAAAATGTTCGAACTCGTAGACAACATCCCCGCAAGCCCGGTAATCAAAGTTATCGGTGTTGGCGGAGGCGGCGGCAACGCTGTCAATCACATGGTCAAGAGCAACATCGAAGGCGTTGAATTCATCTGCGCCAACACTGATGCTCAAGCGCTGAAATCCATCGGCGCGCGGACCATCCTGCAACTGGGCACCGGCGTGACCAAAGGTCTCGGCGCTGGCGCCAACCCTGAAGTAGGTCGTCAGGCCGCTCTCGAAGACCGTGAGCGCATTGCCGAAGTCCTGCAGGGCACAAACATGGTGTTCATCACCACGGGCATGGGCGGTGGTACTGGTACCGGTGCTGCGCCGATCATCGCCGAAGTGGCCAAGGAAATGGGCATTCTGACCGTTGCGGTCGTGACTCGTCCGTTCCCGTTCGAAGGCCGCAAGCGTATGCAGATCGCCGACGAAGGTATCCGTCTGCTGTCTGAAAGCGTCGACTCGTTGATCACCATTCCCAACGAGAAGCTGCAGACCATCCTCTGAAAAGACGCGAGCCTGCTGTCGGCTTTCGCCAAGGCCGACGATGTACTGGCCGGTGCCGTTCGCGGTATCTCCGACATCATCAAGCGTCCGGGCTTGATCAACGTCGACTTCGCCGACGTACGTACCGTGATGAGCGAAATGGGTATGGCGATGATGGGCACTGGCTGCGCCAGCGGTCCGAACCGTGCACGTGAAGCCACCGAAGCGGCAATTCGCAACCCGCTGCTGGAAGACGTGAACCTGCAAGGCGCACGCGGCATCCTGGTGAACATCACCGCCGGTCCTGACCTGTCTCTGGGTGAGTACTCCGACGTGGGTAGCATCATCGAAGCGTTCGCTTCCGAGCACGCCATGGTCAAGGTCGGTACCGTTATCGATCCGGACATGCGTGACGAGCTGCACGTAACCGTAGTTGCCACCGGTCTGGGCGCGAAAATCGAGAAGCCTGTGAAGGTTATCGACAACACCGTTCACACCTCCATGGCGGCTTCGCAGGTTCAGCAACCGGCTCCGTCCCGTCAGGAAGCGCCAGCGGTGAACTACCGTGATCTGGACCGTCCGACCGTCATGCGCAACCAGGCTCAGGCCGGTGCTGCGGCTGCCGCGAAGATGAATCCGCAAGATGACCTGGACTACCTGGACATCCCGGCATTCCTGCGTCGTCAGGCCGATTGATGGAATGTATCAGGCCTATGAAGGTGATTGGTGTTCAGCAAAGGCTCGGTCTGCTATTATCGCCAGCCTTTGTTGATACCAGTTCGCAATTTGCGCTGAAGCGGCCCAAGCCATGATTAAACAACGCACACTGAAAAATATTATCCGTGCCACAGGTGTAGGCCTGCACTCCGGTGAGAAGGTCTATCTGACCCTCAAGCCTGCGCCTGTCGACACTGGCATTGTGTTTTGTCGCGCTGACCTCGACCCTGTGGTGCAGATTCCTGCCCGCGCGGAAAACGTCGGTGAAACCACTATGTCGACGACGCTGGTAAACGGCGACGTCAAAGTGGACACGGTAGAGCACTTGCTCTCGGCCATGGCTGGCCTGGGCATCGATAACGCCTACGTCGAGCTCTCCGCGTCCGAAGTCCCGATCATGGATGGCAGCGCTGGACCCTTATTTTTCCTGATTCAATCGGCTGGTCTTTTATTACAGTACGCGGCCAAGTATTTAATCCTCATACTTTTTTTATTGTATTT
>NZ_JBIWAL010000064.1:6626-28015 GCF_044760045.1 Pseudomonas sp. NPDC098747
AATTAAAACCCTAACAAAGAGATCAACAAGATCAAACACAAACATTACCAACACCACGAAATACCGAACATCAAACAAAGTGCAAGCGTGGATTTTTCCAGCACTTCGTTCGTAAAAGAAGTCAGCCGCGCCCGTACTTTCGGTTTCATGAGTGATATCGAGTACCTGCGCAAGCACAACCTCGCACTCGGCGGCAGCGTTGAAAACGCAATCGTGGTCGATGCCGATGGCGTACTGAACGAAGACGGTCTTCGCTATGAAGACGAATTCGTGAAGCACAAAATCCTCGATGCCATTGGCGACCTGTACCTGCTGGGCAATAGCCTGATTGGTGAGTTCAGAGGCTTCAAGTCCGGTCACGCACTGAATAACCAGCTGCTGCGCAAGTTGATTGAGCAGACAGATGCGTGGGAAGTGGTGACGTTCGAAGACGCCAGTACCGCACCGATCTCTTACATGCGCCCTGTTGCGGCCGTGTAAGTAAAAAACCTCTCTAGTTTTTTGAAGGCCATCCTCGGATGGCCTTTTTTTATGCCTGCTGTTTTTGTGCTGCCTGAGCTGGCCCTATCGCTGGCAAGCCAGCTCACACAGGTTTCTTCGTTTTCCATAGATATCCACAACACCACAAATCCATGTGGGAGCTGGCTTGCCAGCGATGGGGGCGGTAAGGGCAAAGCATTAATCAGGCAGCCACCACCACCCGATTGCGCCCACCTTCCTTGGCCTGATACAACGCCTTGTCCGCCGCAAACAACAACTGCTCCAGCGTGATCTCACTCACCGTTGTCCAGGAAGCGATGCCGATACTCACCGTCATCGGTAACTCAGCCCCATCGACCAACGGTAACTGCTCCACTGCCACCCGAATATGCTCGGCAATCTGCCGGGCGCCTTGGCTGTCGGTCTCGGCAAGAATCACCGAAAACTCCTCGCCGCCATAACGCGCCACCAGATCCGTGGGTCGTCGCACGCTCGCCGTGATCACTTTGGCCAACTCGCGCAACGCCTGATCGCCGGCCTGATGACCATGCCGGTCGTTGAATGCCTTGAAATGATCAGCGTCGATCATCATCACCGACAGCGGTTTGCCTGAGCGCTGGGCGCGAAACCATTCATGGCGCAGCGACTGATCGAGCATTCGCCGGTTGGCCACCCCGGTCAGCGCATCGGTGGCAGCCAGTTGCGCCAGTTCGTGTTCAGCCCGCTGACGCAGGCGCAGTTCACGGACGAGCAGCCAGGTCAGCCAGAGCAGGCCAAGGCACAGCACACCGGTGGCGCCACTGATCAGTATGGCGGTGCGGCGCCAGGTGGCGAATACCTCCTTGCTGGATAACGCGACGATCACCGTCAGCGGCAAGTTACCGACCCGCGAATAGGTGTAGAGCCGCTGCTGAAAGTCGATGCTCGAAGTACTGGTAAAACTGCCGTTGCCACTTCTGTCGTTGAGAATCCGCACCACGTTGGGTCGGTTACCGAAACTTTTGCCGACCGAGTCGCTTTGCAGGTAAGGCTTCTGCGCCAGCAACACGCCATCGTTGTCGATGATATTCAGTGTGCTGTCGTTACCGATGTCGAGGCTGTTGAACAACTCGTCGAAGTAATCGAGCTTCAACGACGCTACGGCCACGCCAATGAACTCACCGGTGTCCGAGGAAATACGTCGGCTGAAGCTGATGCGCCATTGATTGGCTTCGTCGCAGTCGCAACGGGTCTTGAACGGTCGGCTGATAAACATGCCGATATCGCGGTTGAAAGCATGGGTGAGGAAGTAATCGCGGTCGGCGAAGTTGCCGGGTTTCGGCACGAGTCGCGACGAGTCGGCGAGCACATTGCCGAGTTTGTCGAGCAACAGAATGTCGCCCTTGAAGCGTGCAGTGGTCGAACGGTCGAAAAGCGCCAGGTGGCGGATCTGCGGGGTCACGTCTCGCAGGTCATCGCGCTGCGAGACGGCGATCAGGCCTTGCAGTGTCAGGTCGTACAACTCGACGGTGCGTAATACGTCGGCGTCGATCAACTGAGCGATGGTGGTGGCGCTGCGGGTGGCTGACTCCTGAGCGCTGGCATGCTCACGAATCAATAGGAAAGTGACAATGCACACGATCGCGATCACGCTCAGCAGGCTGCCGAAAATCAACAGCATCTCGGGGCGTCCGGTCTTGCCCGCTGTAGGTGGGGTACGGCTCGCGATCATGGTGGGGTTATCGGTTGGGGGATGTTGTAAGCGTAGATGCACAAACACTGCGGGGGATAGCACTAAAACAGATCTACTGTGGCGAGGGGATTTATCCCCGTTGGGCTGCGAAGCGGCCCCAAAAAGAGGGTCTGCTGCGCAGCCCAACGGGGATAAATCCCCTCGCCACAAATTCTATTTCAGTCAAAAAATTGTGTCAGTCGCAACTGACTTTGGTAGATCTTAGAAGACGTTGATCGGGTAGTCGATGATGACTCGGTATTCATCTATGTCCGAATCGATCACTCCATAACCGTTGCCGCCGCGATTGGTGGCCCATTGCAGGCGCACGGCGAGGTCTTTCGCTTGACCGCTCTGTACGACGTACTTCAAGTCGAGATCGCGTTCCCAGTGCTTGGCGTTGCTGCCGTCGGCGCTGTACCAATTGGCGTAGCCCTTGCTGTTCGGGTCGACTTTGGTCAGATCAACCGTGCCCCGCGAGTAGGACACCGCCGACGTCAGGCCCGGCACGCCGACACCGGCAAAGTCGTAGGCGTACTTGAGTTTCCACGAACGCTCGTTCGGGCCGTTGAAGTCCGAGTATTGCTGGGAGTTGTCGAGGTAAACGCTGTCGCCCTGGCTGATGTAGTCGAACGGCGTGTTGCCGTTGACCCGCTGGTAGGCGGCGGTGACGCTGTGGCTGCCGATGCCGACGGTGAAATGCAGGCTGTAGGTGTTGTTGTCGATGTTGCCGAGCAGCGCATCGCCGGTGTCCTGGGTGTGATAGAAGTGCAGGCCCGGGTTGAGGCTGACCAGGTCGTTCAACTGCCAGGTGTAATCCAGGTCGTAGTAATACTGGTTCCAGATGTCCTTGAGCTCGGACGCATACAGGCTGCTGGTCAAGCCTTCGACACCGCTCCAGGCCACACCGGCCCAGTTCAGGTGTCGGCTTTCGTCACCCTCGGCCAGCGTGCCGTAGGAAGTGCCGATACGCTGGTGACCGCTCTGGTTGTAAGGCTTGGTGAAACTGGCCTGGCCACCTTCGATCAACCAGCCATCGAAGCTGTGGTTGGTCAGGCTGACGCCACGGAACGTCTGCGGCAGCATGCGGCTGTCACCGCCGGCAATCACCGGGTTGGTGAGGAACAAGTCACCCGCCTTCAACTCAGTGTCGAACGCGCGCATTTTCAAGGTGCCGCCCGCTGTCGAGAACGAACCCGGCGCTTTGCCGTTGCCGTCGCTGATCGGCAGGATGCTGGAACCGTCCGTACCGCCACCGCCGTCGAGTTTCAGCCCGAGCATGGCGTGGGCATCAATGCCGAAACCGACTGTGCCTTGGGTGTAACCCGACTGGAATATCCCGAGGAAGCCCTGACCCCACTCGATATTGTCGTCCGCCTTCTGCAGGCGGTTGCGATTCATGTAGTAGTTGCGGGCGTTGAGGTTGAGGCTCGAGCCTTCGACGAAACCTTCTGGCGCGGGTTCATCGGCGTGAACGGCGGGGGCAATCGTTGCGGCAATTGCAATGAACAGCGGCGTGAAACGGACTGGGTAAAGCACGTGCGGTAAAGCTCCTTGGGTCAGCGGCACCTCAATGTTGCGAGGTGCAAAATGTTTCTTGTTGTTAAAGACGCACCAAACGGCTTTCAGACCACAACGAAAAAAGGCCGCTGAAAGTCAGCGGCCTGGAATGACGACGGTTGAACGGGAAGAGCCAAACAACCGCGTCGAGGGAAACGGAGCGGTGTGCGGCTCAGCTGTCTTTCTCGGACGCTTGAGCCTGGGTTGCTGCAGCTTGAGGTGTCTGCGTCGCGTCTTTGGCCTTGGCCATCATTTCGGTCTGATGCTGATCGTACGCCTGGGCCCGGGCGCTGTTGTGCGCAACGAACGCCTGGGACTCTTCAGCCATCGCCATCGGCGACAGGAACAATGAGGACAAAACGAAAGCGCTGGCAATACCCATACTGTTGGACATCTGGAAAACCTTCTTGCTTGGCAAGTGCTGTTTGGTGCGGGCAAAGATAAGGTTGCCGGGGATTGGGAAACAGCGCGATTTTCATAAATGACTGTTACAGCACAAGCAAAGATCAGAGCTCATTTCCCTGCGCTGCCGAAGGTGGCAATGTGTTAAGGACATGTCAGGCTGAACGCGAACCTGTGGTGAGGGGATTTATCCCCGTTGGGCTGCGAAGCAGTCCTGAATCCTGTGTGCAGGTTGTGTCTGGAAGATCTCGGTCGCTGGTTTTGGGGCCGCTTCGCAGCCCGACGGGGATAAATCCCCTCGCCACAAAAGTCTCCTGCCACAGGAGATAATGCTCATCGTTAAACCGGCAAATAAATCCCGAACGTATTCATCCCCCGATCACTGCGTACAAACACATCCCCGCCATGCATCAGCGCAATCGCCTTGACGATCGCCAGCCCCAGCCCATGGTTGTTGCCACTGTTACTGCGCGAAGCATCCACCCGATAAAAGCGTTCGAACAGCCGCGGCAAATGCTCGCTGGCAATCGGCGAACCGGGGTTGGCCACGCCGATGCTGACTTGATGCGCTTGCACCTCAATCCGCACCTCGATCACCTGACCGGGCCCGGTGTGCTGCACCGCGTTGTTCAACAGATTGATCAACGCCCGGCGCAGATGCGCGACCTCGATCTGCACGTGCGCATCACCGCTGACCTGCACCTGAACCTGCGCGTCTTCCAGAATGAAATCCAGATACTCCAGCGTCGTCGCCACTTCATCGGCCAACGACGTCGAAGTGAGTTTGGTCGCCTTGTTGCCCTGATCCGCACTGGCCAGAAACAGCATGTCGTTGATGATCGAACGCAGCCGCTCCAGCTCTTCGAGATTGGATTGCAGCACTTCGAAGTAGTGTTCCGCCGAACGCCCGCGCGTCAGCGCGACCTGGGTCTGGCCAATCAGATTGGTCAGTGGCGAACGCAACTCATGGGCGACGTCGGCATTGAACGATTCCAGCCGCGAATACGCCTGCTCGACTCGTTCCAGCGTCGAGTTGAACGAGTCGACAAACTGTTCCAGCTCCGGTGGCAACGGTGACAATCGCAAGCGTCCGGCCCGCAACGGTGGTGCCAGGCGCTGGGCTTCGTGGGACAGTTTGATCAGCGGCTTGAGGCCGATCCGCGCCACCCAATACCCCAACGCAGAGGCCAGCAGCACGCCGACAATCGCCAGGCTGATCAAGGCAATCAGCAGGTTGTGCTGGGTTTCGTGAAACGTCTCGGTATCGATGCCGATCATGAAACGCAGCGTCGGGCGCTGATCCTTGGCCGGCAGTTCGGTCAACAGCACTTTCAGTGGATAAGTATGGTCAGGCAGCTGCAAATCATGCATTCCCAACGAACCTTGGGCGAAGGCACGGATCCGCGTATCCGGCGCACCATATTCATAGCCCGGATCACCACTCACTACCCAGAAACGAATGCGCTTGTCCTCTTCGCCGAGCAGTTTCAACTTGGCGTTGATCTTCAGCCAATGCTCCGGCGTACCGAAGCGATTGAGTGCCGATTCGAGCACGCTGTACCGCGCTTCCAGTTCGGCTTCCGGTAACAAGCCCAAGCCTTTATCCACCTGCTGATACAGCGCGCCGCCGATCAACAGAAACACCAGCAGCGCTACCAGCGTGAACATCCCGCTCAAACGCAAGGCAATGGAATTACTGGACACCGCGACTCTCCAGCACATAACCCATGCCACGAATGGTGTGCAGCAGTTTCTCGTCGAACGGCCCGTCGAGCTTGGCGCGCAGGCGTTTGATCGCGACTTCGACGACGTTGGCATCGCTGTCGAAATTGATGTCCCAGACCATTTCGGCGATGGCGGTTTTCGAAAGAATTTCACCCTGGCGACGGGCGAGGACGCTGAGCAAAGAGAACTCCTTGGCGGTCAGATCCAGCCGCGTGCCGGCGCGTGTTGCCTTACGGCTGATCAGATCTATCCACAGGTCGGCGATGCTCACTTGCACCGGCTCATGCCCGCCACTGCGCCGGGTCAGTGCTTGCAGACGTGCGACCAGTTCGAGGAAGGAAAACGGTTTGCCGAGGTAATCATCGGCACCGTCGCGCAGGCCTTTGATGCGGTCTTCGACCCGTTCACGGGCGGTGAGCATGATCACCGGGGTTTGCTTGCGCGCACGCAATGCGCGCAGCACGCCGAAGCCGTCGAGGCCCGGCAACATGACGTCGAGGACGATCACCGCATAGTCGCTTTCCAGCGCCAGGTGCAAGCCCTCGACGCCGTCGCGGGCCAGGTCCACGGTGTAACCCTGTTCCGTCAGACCGCGGTGCAGATAGTCCGCGGTTTTTTCCTCGTCTTCGATAATCAGAACGCGCATGACCCGCCTCAGTCTGTGGTCGCCAACGCCGGTACGGGCGCAGGTTTGGGTCTATGGAAAAGTCGCTCAAGCCACAAGTATATGACCGGCGTGGTAAACAGCGTCAGCATCTGGCTCACCAGCAAACCGCCGACTACCGCGATCCCCAACGGCTGGCGCAGTTCGGCGCCAGTGCCGTAGCCGAGCATCAGCGGTAAGGCGCCGAGCAGCGCGGCGAGGGTGGTCATGATGATCGGCCGGAACCGCGTGATGCACGCTTCGAAAATTGCATCCTCTGGTGACATCCCACGTTGGCGTTGGGCTTCGAGGGCGAAGTCGATCATCAGAATGCCGTTCTTCTTGACGATGCCGATCAGCAACACCAGTCCGATGAGCGCCATGATCGAAAAGTCCTGGCCGCAGATCCACAACATGATCACTGCGCCCAAACCCGCCGCCGGCAACGTCGAAATGATCGTCAGCGGATGCACGAAGCTCTCATAAAGCACACCGAGAATGATGTACACCGCCACCAGCGCCGCAAGAATCAGCCACGGCTGACTGGCCAGCGAACTCTGAAACGCCTGCGCTGCGCCCTGGAAGTTGCCGCTGATCGCGGTCGGCATACCGATTTCGGCCTTGGCCTGATTGAGCTGAATCACCGCATCACCCAACGCCACGCCGGGCGCCAGGTTGAACGACATGTTGGCGGCCGGGAACATGCCGTCATGGGCAATCGACAGTGGGCCAATGGTCGGCGCATCGAATCTGGCAAGCGCCGACAGCGGCACCATTTCCCCGCTCAACGGCGAGCGCAGGTAAAAATAATTCAGGCTTTCGGCCTTGCCGCGCTGCTGGGTGTCCAGTTCCAGAATCACGTTGTACTGGTTGACCTGCGTCTGAAATTCGTTGATCTGCCGCTGGCCGAAGGCATCGTACAGCGCCTCGTCGACATCACTGGCAGTCAGGCCGAAACGTGCAGCGGCACTGCGATCAATGTTGATGTGAGTGATGCTGCCGCCCAGTTGCAGGTCGTTGGAAATGTCGCGGAACGCCGGGTTGCTGCGCAGTTTTTCAGTCAGGCGCTGGGTCCAGGTGGCGAGGGTCGCGCCGTTGTTGCTTTTGAGTACGTATTGGTATTGGGCGCGACTGGGGCCGGAGCTGAGGTTGATGTCCTGGCCGGCACGCAGGTACAGGACGATGCCGGGGACTTTCATCAGTTGCGGGCGAATCCGGTCGATGAACTGGCTGGCGCTGACGTCGCGGTCGCCGCGTTTTTTCAGGGCGATCCAGAAGCGCCCGTTGGCGATGGTCTGGTTACTGCCGGACACACCCACCGAGTGGGAGAACGCTTGCACAGCGGGATCGGCGCCGACGATTTCGGCCATGGCCAGGTGTTTTTTCACCATGTCGCCGTAGGAAATGTCCGCAGCGGCTTCAGTCGTACCGAGCACGAAGCCGGTGTCCTGCACCGGAAAGAAACCCTTGGGGATAAAGATGTAACCGGCGACGGCCAAAGCGAGGGACAAGCCGAACACGCCGATCATCAGTTTCTGGTGGGCGAGGGCGCGGCGCAGGCCTTTCTCGTACCAGCCGAGCAAGCGTTCGCTGAAGCCCGGTTTGGCGTGGGCGTGATGCACCGGTTTGCGCATGAACAGCGCCGCGAGGGTTGGCGCCAACGTCAGCGACACCACCACGGAAATCATGATGGTCGAGGTCGCGGTCAGGGCAAATTCCTTGAACAACCGCCCGACCACTCCGCCCATGAACAGCAGCGGAATAAACGCCGCCACCAGCGAGAAGCTGATCGAGACCACGGTGAAGCCAATCTCGCCAGCGCCTTTGATCGCCGCCTCGCGCATATTTTCGCCGGCCTCCAGGTGCCGGTGAATGTTTTCCACCACGACAATCGCATCGTCGACCACAAATCCCACGGCCACCACGATGGCTACCAGGGTCAGGTTGTTCAGGCTGAAGCCGAGGATGTACATCAGCGCAAAACTGGCGATCAGCGACACACCGAGCACCGCCGAGACAATCAGCGTCGCTGATAACTGACGGAGGAACAGCGCCATCACCGCCACCACCAGCAGGATCGCGATCAACAACGTGATCTCGACTTCATGCAGCGAGGCACGGATGGTCTGGGTGCGGTCGATCAGGGTTTTCACTTGCACCGAGGCCGGCAGCATGGCTTCGAGGCCGGGCAGGGCGGCTTGAATCCGGTCCACGGTCTCGACGATGTTGGCGCCTGGTTGGCGCGAGATCACCAGGTTTACCCCCGGCCGATCACCGGCCCACGCTTGCACGTAGGCATCTTCCGAACCGTTGATGACTTTAGCGACATCGCGCAGGTGAACCGGGGCGCCGTCCTTGTAGGAAACGATGAGTTCGCTGTAGTCCTCGGGATGGAACAACTGATCGTTGGTCGACAGTGTGGAAATGCTCGACTCGCCGTACAGCGCACCTTTGGCCAGATTGAGGCTGGTTTGCTGGATCGCCAGACGTATGTCGGCGAGGGTCAGGCCGATGGCCGCGAGTTTGTCCGCCGAGGCCTGGACGCGAATCGCCGGACGTTGCTGACCGGTAATGTTGATTTGGCCTACGCCGTCGATCTGGCTGATCTGACGGGCCAGCAGGGTTTCCACCAGATCACTGAGTTCAGTACCGGGCATCTGCGTCGAGCTGACGCTGAGGATCAGCACCGGGCTGTCCGCCGGGTTGACCTTCTTCCACGTTGGCAGCGTCGGCATGTCCTTGGGCAGTTTGCCGGCGGCGGTGTTGATCGCCGCTTGTACTTCCTGGGCGGCGGTGTCGATGCTTTTATCGAGGGTGAATTGCAGGGTCAGCAGGGTCGAGCCCAAGGCACTGCTGGAGGTCATCTGGGTTATGCCGGGGATGGCGCTGAATTGCACCTCCAGTGGCGTGGCCACGGACGAGGCCATGGTGTCGGGACTGGCGCCGGGTAACTGCGCGGAAACCTGAATCGTAGGAAATTCCGCTTCCGGCAGTGGGGCAATCGGCAAGCGCGGGAAGGCAATGATGCCGACCAGCACCAGTGCGATGGTCAGCAGAATCGTCGCCACCGGGTGATCGATGCACCATGTCGAAACCCCTTTGTGCGCCTTCATGGTTTCGGCTCCGCCTGCACCACTTGCGGCGGCTCGGTCATGACTTGCACGGTCGAACCGGGTTTTAGCCGCGACTGGCCGTCGGTCACCAGCACGTCACCGGCCTTCACGCCTTTGATGATGTCTTGTCCGCTGCCCTGATAGACCATCTGCACCTGCACGGCTTCAACCTTGTCGCCATTGACTCGGTAAACGAAGTGTTGATCGAGGCCACGCTGTACGACGGTGGGCGGGACGACCAGCGCATCTTTGTCGAGGGCTGTCTGAATTTTTACCGTCACCAGCAGGCCCGGCCAGAGCTTCTGGCTGGCGTTGGCGAATTCGGCTTTGGCGCGGATGGTGCCGGTGTTGGCGTTGATCTGGTTATCGATCAGGGTCAGGTGACCTTCGCCGAGCAGGTTGCCGGTTTCGCCGTCGGTGTCGGCGCCGATGTAAGCCTTGACCTGTGCGTGTTGCGGGTCGTTGATCAGGCCTTGCAGGATCGGGAGCATTTGTTGTGGCAGGGAGAACTCGACGGCGATCGGGTCGATCTGGGTGACGGTGAACAGGCCCAAGGTGTCGGTCATGCGCAGGAAGTTGCCCTCATCGACTGTGCGAATACCGACGCGGCCAGTGACCGGGGAGCGAATCTGCGTGTAGGAAAGTTGTACCTGCGCCGCATCAATCGAAGCCTGATTGCCTTGGGCGCTGGCCTTCAGTTGGTTGACCAGAGCCTGTTGCTGGTCGTAGGTCTGCTTCGATATGCCGTCGTCGACGCTGAGCAGTTTGTAGCGTTTGAGGTTGACCTGGGCGACTTGCAGTTGCGCCTGGCTTTCGCCGAGTTGGGCGCGAGCCTGGTCGAGGCTGGCGCGGATCGAGCGGTCGTCGATGGTGGCGAGCAGGTCGCCTTTGTTTACTAGCTGTCCTTCCTTGACCAGAAGTTTGGTGAGGACTCCGTCGATCTGGGGGCGGATGACCACGCTGTGCAGGGAGAGGACCGAGCCGATGCCGCTGGTGTAGCGGGGGACGTCTTTTGCGCTGACGGCGATCACTCGCACCGGGATGGCGTTGGGGGTGGCGAGTTTGGTGGGGGCGGGTCTGGTTGCAAACCACAGGCCTGCGGCTGCCAGGGCGATCAACAGGGTGGCTAGCAGGGCTTTGTGTTTTTGGATTTGCATGCTTTTTGGGCGCCGAGGGTTGGAGTTTGGGCAGATTGGGTAGGTTATAAACCTGTGTGGGGGTCAGGAGGGTGACGGCTAGCTGTCAGCGCTGTCAGTTTTCTGTGTGTATATCCGTTGCTGCGGTAACGGCCTCTTAAGGTTCCGCCCTTACGGCGGGTCACCTTTTCCAGACGCTGCTATCTACGCTCCTTAAGATCCGCTCCCGCCAGCGGATACAAGTTGTATGCCCCAGCCATTATCGCTGCGGGTCTCTTCGGGAGTGTCTTGCAATGAAGCTCAAAACTGTCATTTCCAGTGTGCTTGTTTTACTTCCGCTAACGGTCTGCGCCGCGCCTCAGACCCTCTCTGGCGAGATCCGCTTCACCGGGCAAATCGTCGATTCCGGGTGTGAAGTCGGGCGAGTTGGTGCGTTGGCGACCAGCGAATCCCGGCAGATCGAACTCAGGTCAGGCGTTAAGGTTGATGTAGACACATACCGCAACGCGTGCAGCCGTGGGGCGTTGCCGTTTTACATGACCTATGAGCCGCTGAAAACCTCGACCGACAATGGCATCGTGACCATCAATTACCTGTAAGCCGTTCGGCGTACGGTGTAAATCTTCAGGTGCTGAGCCACGGCGCGCAGGTATACTGCGCGCCTTCGCGGCTCACTTACCGGGCGCGACTTTTTGTTTTGCGGAGCTTTCATGACTTCCCCGATCCAACCGCCGGTTGACGACGCCGTCAGCGATGTCCCGGCCGATATGGCCGACGCCAGCGATTCCAAAGCCGAGATCCCGGCGTTCAAGTTCCCGTTCAAACCGGGCGAACTGGCCGGTGCCAAGGGCACCAACCAGCCTTGGTACAAGAACGGCGCCAAGAACGGCCATACCAAGAGCCCAGGCATGGCGCCGCCGGGCACCCGTCGTTCGATGGGCAAGCGCTGAGTTTTCCTTCGGGGATTTGCGTTTGGTTGCGCGGGGTTTCTGGGGGACGGTGACAGGTTCAGGCTTGAGGTCGCCTTCACTGACCCCATCGCTGGCAAGCCAGCTCCCACAGGTTTCCCGGTTGTTCACTTAATTGATGTACGACACAAGATCTTGTGGGAGCTGGCTTGCCAGCGATGAGGCCCGAACAGCCACTAGATAATTTGGATCAAGCCGCCCGCAGCGATATAAACGCATAGGTCAGCGCCGGCTCCGTCACCACCAGCGCCCCCGCAGCCCGCACTTGCCCTGCCACGTCATCCCCGGACAAATGAAACAGCCATTCACTGGGCACTTCATCCAGCGACCGCGCGCTCACCTGATCAATCACCGTCGCAAAAGCGTCCATGTTCGGCAGGTACGCGGTAAACCCGTCGCCCTTGAGGGCCGTGGTTCGGATCCCCAGCGCAGCACAGATCGCGTCCTTTGTCCGGATGTCATCACGATCGGCCTGACGCGAACGCTGGATCAACGCCAACAGTTCCTGATCGACCAGTTCGCCACCGACGATCAACGCCGGTCCCTGTTCCCAGGACTCCGGCGGGCAATCCTTGGCGGCGGGGTTGAGCGGGATGTGCGGATTGATCTCCGCCGGATAAATCCGACACACCAACGGCCGGCGCTCGTAGATGCGACACAGCTTGTCATCGTCAAGATTCCGACAAGGTCCGACGTTGTAAGCGGCAAAAGTGATGGCCACGTGTGCAGCCGATTCACCGCTGCGCACCGCTACCGAACGCCGTTCGGCGTGTTCACGCTGCTGCGCCGGCAAGCCCAGACCGTTGCCGAGAAAAGCCTCCACCAGCACGATCACCTGACCACCGTCGGCCGCCCACATGCGGGCTTCGGCCAGGGTTAGAGGGACATGGTGGTCGGTGCAGCACTTGCCGCAGCCTACGCAGGAAAACGTCGTATTCATTGAGCGAGCAATCTTCAATCAGGGTGTGAATCGGCGACAGAAAGTCGCCATGGGATCACCGATCGAAGCAAGTTATGCGCCATTCATTGGGTTTTGGCGGGCGGACGGATCGAGTCCCACTCGGTGACGAACGCGGTTTTCGACTTTTTGTTGTACAGGCACAGCTCGGTGCCTTGCTGGCCCTTCATGTGTTTTTGCGGGTATTGGCCTTGCAGCAACACGGCGGTGTAGCCGACGCGGTCGTCGAATTGCGCGGCATTGCCGACCGGTTTGGCGTTCTTTAGGCCGCTGACTTTGGTGCAACTGGCGAGCACGGTTTTGTCGTAGGCAGCCCAGGCGTCAGGGCTGGACGCGTGGGCGTTGGAGGCGAGGGCGGTGAGGCAGAGGAAGCTGAGGGTGATGGCTTTCATGGTTTTGGCATCCTTGTAGTGGCAAGGGTTGGAGTATGCCTGAGAGTGAAAAGTTGTCTTTGAGGCCGCCATCGCGGGCAAGCCAGCTCCCACAGTGATGGGCGCCGCTCACAAAACCTGTGGGAGCTGGCTTGCCAGCGATAGCGGTCTGTCAGGCCGGAACCAACTCCCGGCGGACTACATACATACCGGTACTCTCATACAACCGCTGTGCTCGCAGGTTGTCCTCCAAAACCTTCAAATCAACAAACCCTTCGCGCCGTTGCTGAAACACCTTGAATGCATTCAACAGCAAGGCCCGGCCCAATCCTCGACCCTGGGCGCGCGGATGCACCACCAGATTCTTGATGTACGCACTCGTCCAGCACTGCGCCACGGCAACGACACCCTCGGCATCGCGGGCAATGAAACAAAGTGTCGGGTCATATTCCGGATCACATTCAAACCGTTGCTGCCAAACCTCCAGCGCAGGTACTCGGCCGCCACCTTCGCGCTGGCCGAGTTGCATCAAGTCATGCACGGCACCTGCCAATTCCGGGCGGTAGGTGCTGACTTCAACATCCTCCGGCCAAGCGACATCCGGCACGTCTGCACTCAGATCCCGCCGCAGCAAAAAGCAGTACGTCTCGCCCAAGGCTCAGTAACCGTTGGCCGCGACGTGTTTGGCCGCTTCGATCAGTCGTTGGGTCAACTCCGGCGAGGAGAACTTGGTCAGCACGGCGTTGGCCCCGGCCAGTCGTGCCTTTTCGCTGTTCATCGCGCTGTCGAGCGAGGTGTGCAGCAACACGTAGAGATGGGCGAAGTCCGGGGTCTCGCGCAGGGTGCGGGTGAAGGCATAGCCGTCCATCTCGGACATTTCGATGTCGGAGACGATCAGGTTGATCTGCTGTGCGGTGCCCTGCAAATCGAGCAGGCAGTCGATGGCTTCCTTGGCACTGCGCGCGGTGTGGCATTGCAGGCCGAGATTGCGCAATGTGTGCACCGATTGTTGCAGCGCCACCTGACTGTCGTCGACCACCAGAATTCGCGCGTTGCCGAGGACGTCGGCGTCTTCCATGCTCAGGTCGGTCGGGGCCACTTCGATCTGCGCCGGGGCGATGCTGTGGATGACTTTTTCGATATCCAGCACTTGCACCAGCGTGCCGTCCACCGAGGTCACACCCGTTATGTAAGCGCGTGGACCGCCGGAACCAAACGGTGGTGGTTTGATGTCGGTGGTCAGGCAGTGGACGATTTTGCTTACCGCTTGTACGTGCAGGCCCTGTTTGGAACGGCTGACGTCGGTGACGATCAGGCAGCCACCGTTGGGGTCTTCCAGCGGTCGCTCGCCGATGGCGCGGCTGAGGTCGATCACCGACAGCGCGGCACCGCGCAGGGTGGCGATGCCTTTGACGTGTGGGTGCGACTCCGGCAGCTTGGTCAGCGGTGGGCAGGGGATGATTTCACTGACTTTCAGCAGGTTGATCGCCATCAGCTTGCCGCTGCGCAAGGTAAACAGCAGTAGCGAAAGTGAATCTGCGCGGGCTTTGGTGGAAGACATATAAACCTTCTGTGGAAAAAGGTGATGGGCGAGGCTGGAAATCGCCAGAAACTATTGATGCCGGGTTATCGGCGCTAATGGGATGGGCTTTAGGTTAGTTGTCGGGTGGCGTTCAGATCAAACGCCAGAGCCAGAGCTAAAGCCCCTCACCCCAGCCCTCTCCCGGAGGGAGAGGGGGCCGACCGAGGTGTCTTGCGCAATACATCGACCTGAAAGACCGAGTCGATTATGGATTCAGCACTGTATGTTCACGTGAAAGGCTGAGTCGATTATGGATTCAACACTGCCCGTTCACGTCGGCAGAGTTCTTCAATATCCCCCAATCAGTCCCCTCTCCCTCTGGGAGAGGGTTAGGGTGAGGGTGCTTTTAGCTTTTCATTCCCAGGCGTTTAGCCATCCGCCCCAAATTCGCCCGATCCAGCCCCAACTCGCGCGCCGCACTCGCCCAGTTATCCTGATTGCGCGCCAGTGCCGCACTGATCAACTGCCGCTGATACGCCTCTGTCGCAGCGCGCAAATCGCCGGCAATCAATGGCACCGAAGCCGCAACCCCAGCAACTGGCTCAGGCAAGTTATCCACAACCTCATGCGGCAAATCGAGATCTGCGGCGCTCAAGCTTAGAATCTTCGGCCGCACCTTGCAGTTACCCAACGCCTTCAAGGCACTGCGCCCGATCAAGTGTTCCAGTTCACGCACGTTGCCCGGCCAAGTGTAGGCGAGCAGAGCTTCCTGGGCGTCGCTGTTCAGCCGCAGACTATTGAGGCCCATGCGCGAGCGGTTCTGTTCGAGGAAGAAACCGCTGAGCAACAACACATCGCGCCCGCGATCGCGCAGCGCCGGCACCCGCAGCGGGTAGACGCTCAGGCGATGGTAGAAGTCGGCACGGTAGCGACCGCTGCGCACTTCTTCAGCCAGGTCGCGGTTGGTCGCAGCGATCAGGCGCACGTCGACCTGATGCTCCTTGTCCGAGCCCAAACGTTGTAACTGGCCGCTCTGCAATACGCGCAGCAACTTGGCCTGCACGGTCAGCGACAGTTCGCCCACCTCATCGAGAAACAGCGTGCCGCCATTGGCCAGTTCGAATTTACCGCGGCGGTCGCTGGTAGCGCCGGTGAAGGCGCCGCGCACATGACCGAACAACTCGCTCTCCACCAATGTGTCCGGCAATGCCGCGCAGTTGAGGCTGATGATCGGTTTGTCGGCGCGTGGTGAGGCGGCGTGGATGGCCTGTGCCACCAGTTCCTTGCCTACCCCGGTTTCGCCTGTGATCAGCACGGTCAGGTCGCTGCCGCCGACCAGGTTGATTTCTTCCACCAAGCGTTTAAGCGTCTTGCTCTGGCCGATCATTTCGCGGTTCTGCTGACCGCTGGCCTGACGGTAAACCTCGGCGCGCTGGTGCTCGTCTTCAGCGCGAATGGCCAGACGCTCGATGCGTTCGGCGGCGTTGACCGTTGCCGAGGCGAGGCTGGCGAACGCTTGCAGTGCGTCCAGTTCAATCGGTTCGAAGCGTTCGGGGTCGAGTGCATCGAGGGTGATCAGTCCCCAGAGTTTTTCATCGACAAACAACGGACAGCCGAGGCAGTCGTGAACTTCCAGGTGATCGTCGAGGCCGTCGACCAAACCGTCGTAAGGGTCGGGTAAGTCGCTGTCGGCGGCAAACCGCGTCGGCCCGGCACCTGCCAGCAACACTTCAAAGCGCGGATGCTCACTGACCTTGAAGCGGCGGCCGAGTGTGTCGGTGCTCAAGCCGTCGACGGCCAGTGGCACCAGCGATTCGCCGTCGAGGCGCAACAATGCGGCGGCATCGCACGGCAGCAGGGCACGCAGGGCTTCGAGCAGGCGACGATAGCGCTCGCCCTCCGGTAACTCGCGGGAGAGGTCGGAGACCAACGGTAGCAGGGCGGTCAGCAGGGATTTTGCGGTCATGGTCGTGTAGTCAAAGAGACAAGATGTAGTCGTGTTGACTATAAAGAGGTTTGGGTCGATTTGACTACGATTTTCTTAAGTAACTGATTTATATAGTAAAAATAGTTGGCACAAAAACTGATAACACTAAGGTAACTTTTTCAACGAGCTCAGGAGTCACCCTTATGCTTAGCGTCCAGGATCGTGCCATCGTCAAATCTACCGTGCCGCTGCTGGAAAGCGGCGGTGAGGCGCTGATCACGCACTTCTACCGCATGATGCTCTCTGAATACCCGCAAGTGCGCCCGTTGTTCAACCAGGCGCACCAGGCTAGCGGCGACCAACCGCGTGCGCTGGCCAACGGCGTGTTGATGTACGCCCGCCACATCGATCAGCTCGACCAGTTGGGCGATCTGGTGGCGAAGATCATCAACAAGCACGTCGCCCTGCAGATTCTGCCGGAGCACTACCCGATTGTCGGTGCCTGCCTGTTGCGCGCCATCTCTGAAGTGCTTGGCGAAGAGATCGCCACACCAGAAGTGATGAGTGCCTGGGGTGCCGCTTACGGGCAACTGGCCGACATCCTGATCGGCGCCGAAACCGCGATCTACGACCAGAAAGAGCAAGCGGTCGGCGGCTGGCGTGGGGCGCGCGAATTCATCGTTGCGGCCAAGGTCGAGGAGAGCGCAGAAATCATTTCGTTCTACTTCGAGCCGGCGGACAAAGGCCCGATTCTGGCGGCGGAGCCGGGTCAGTACATCGGCATGAAGCTTGTGCTGGATGGCGAAGAAATTCGCCGCAACTATTCGCTGTCGGCGCTGGCCAACAAGGGGCAGTACCGCATCAGCGTCAAACGCGAACCGGGGGGGCGTGCGTCCAATCATTTACATGATCAACTGCACGTAGGCGCGAGCATTCAGCTATTTCCGCCATCGGGTGAGTTCACCCTGACGGCCAGCGACAAACCGCTGGTGCTGATCAGCGGCGGCGTCGGCATCACCCCGACGTTGGCGATGCTCGAAGCGGCGCTGGAAACCGAGCGTCCGGTGCACTTTATCCACTGCGCGCGCAATGGCAGCGTGCATGCGTTCCGCGACTGGATCGACGGTTTGGCTGCGCGTCATCCGCAACTCAAGCGTTTCTACTGCTACGCCGAAGACGACGGCGTGAGTCCGGCAGCGGACAAGGTAGGGATGCTGAGCCAGGAGTTGCTTGCTGAATGGCTGCCGGAGCAGCGTGATGTCGACGCCTACTTCCTTGGGCCGAAAGGTTTCATGAGCGCCATCAAGCGCCATCTGAAAGCGCTGGGTGTGCCGGAGAAACAGAGCCGGTATGAGTTCTTCGGGCCGGCTGCTGCTCTGGAATAAATAGTCGAGACCGAGGAGTCCGCATCGCGGGCAAGCCCGCTCCCACAGGATTTGTGGTGTACGCAAAAACTATGTACGTCGCTGGACCTGTGGGAGCGGGCTTGCCCGCGATGGCCATTACACGGTTCTGTTCTGAAAAATCCCTTTGTATTAATGGTTCCTTAACCGCTTTATCGTTTATTTCCCCGGTGTAGACTTGCGACAACTTTCAGTCGCCAGACGGCTGAACCATGGACATATAAGGGAAACGCGATGAGCGAGGAAACAATTCGATTGGGCCGTGAACGGCGTTTTCTGGTGCTGCTGGGCATCATCTGCCTGGCGTTGATCGGTGGCGCGCTGTACATGCAGATCGTGCTTGGCGAGGCGCCGTGCCCACTGTGCATCCTGCAGCGTTATGCGTTGCTGCTGATCGCGCTGTTCGCCTTTATCGGTGCGGCCACACGCACCCGCCGCAGCATCACCGTATTCGAAGTGCTGGTGGTGATCTGCGCGATTGCCGGGGCGGCGGTTGCCGGGCATCACGTGTACACCCAGTTCTATCCGGCGATTAGCTGCGGCATCGATGTGCTGCAGCCGATTGTCGATGATCTGCCGCTGGCCAAGATCTTCCCGCTGGGCTTCCAGGTCGACGGTTTCTGTTCGACGCCTTACCCGCCAGTCCTCGGTCTGTCGCTGGCGCAGTGGTCGCTGTTGGCATTCGTGCTGGTGGTGATCCTGGTGCCGCTGCTGACTTCGCGTAACCGAAAAGCACTGCGCTGAGTCAACTAATCGGCTCTGTTGCCGATACAGAAAACGCCTCGATTTGCGGTTCAGCAGATCGGGGCGTTTTGCATTTCAGAGCGTTTGTGAAAACACCGTGACGAAGGACAAGCGAGGGTGCGACAGGCGTGCGACATGTTGTCACACACGCAGTGTCGCAAGCCGATCCACCTGCCCGGATTGGAGCACTGTTACAAAAAAGGATTGGTCTGTTTCGGTGTTTTTGGGCTTTTGCACGCGAGTGCAAGATCAGGCAGTTTTAACAAGCGCGGGCAAATGGCCAGAAGCCTTGGGGTATCGGGGTTTGCGCCGATCCGGGCTTCGGAAAAAGCCTTCGGAGCTGTCTGAACTGAGGCGGGTACACCTACAAATTTAGGTGTTTTTGTTGAGAATCGATTTCGATAACATGCAGCACTTTTGCAAAAATGGCGATGGATTGTTGCTTGAACGGATAAAAATTATTTCGGGATAAGACATGGTGTATAGGGCGCTACCTATCTACAATCGCCCGCACTGAATTCCCGGCGCTGTTCAGCCTTCATTAAGGAGGCGGGCAGGAAGTCGGGTGTCGAGCAGGCTGTAAGGCTTTCAAGACACCCAGGTGTCGGTGCCTTCCAACTTTCCGCACCAAATGGAATTGGTCTGTAACAAGGCCTTTGACCACGAATTCGAATAAGAACTTACCGCTGTCCCAGGTTTTGTCGAGCGTCTGACGCGCGACGGGCGGCCCTTATTCAATCCAAAGAAAATGCCAACCCTTGGCAGGGTGAAGTGTTGGCGATCAAAACCCAACTGCATTGCGCAAGCTGCTTTAGAGGTCGTTGAGATGAGTAAAAACAGGTACCCCAGATTACTAGGCCTTGTGCCGCTGCTCGGCACGTTGTTGCTGGGAGGCTGCAACATGACCCTGCTCAATCCAACGGGCCAGGTCGGCCTGGAACAGCGCAACCTGATCATCACCGCGACCCTGCTGATGCTGTTGGTCGTTGTGCCGGTCATCGTCATGACCTTCCTGTTCGCCTGGAAGTATCGCGCCTCCAACAAAGACGCCATCTACACGCCGAAATGGTCGCACTCGACCAAGATCGAAGTGGCCGTCTGGACCATTCCGGTTCTGATCATCATCGCGCTGGGTTACATCACCTACATTTCGACCCACGAACTGGACCCTTATCGTCCAATCGAATCCGACGTCAAGCCGATCACCATCGAAGTGGTCGCGCTGGACTGGAAGTGGCTGTTCATCTACCCGGAACAAGGCATTGCCACGGTCAACAAGATCGTGTTCCCGGCGCACACGCCAATCAACTTCAAGATCACCTCCGACGCCGTGATGAACTCGTTCTTCATCCCGGGCCTGGGCGGCCAGATCTACGCGATGGCGGGCATGCAGACCAAACTGCACCTGATCGCTGACCGCAACGCTGAAATGGACGGTATCTCCGCCAACTACAGCGGCGCAGGTTTCACCGGCATGAAGTTCAAAGCCATCTCAACGACTCAGGAAGATTTTGACGCCTGGGTTAGTGAAGTCAAAAAGGCACCTAAACAGCTTGATCAAGCTGAATACGCAGCCCTTGCCAAACCGAGCCAGAACAACCCAGTCGAGCTCTACTCCTCGGTCACGCCGAACCAGTTCCAGATCATCGTCGACAAGTACGAAGGTATGAAGCCGGGCAAGCCGCTGAAGCACGAGAAGAAAGAGAAAGAAGTGGCGGCCACGGAAATGGACTCGAGTTCGCATTCAGCTGCCGGGGCAGAGGAGTAAACGATGTTTGGTAAATTAAGTTGGGAAGCGGTCCCGTTCCACGAACCGATCGTGATGATTACCATCGCCATGATCGCGCTCGGTGGTGTGGCGCTGTTCGCTGCAATCACCTACTTCAAGAAGTGGACCTACTTGTGGACCGAGTGGCTGACGTCGGTCGACCACAAGAAAATCGGCGTGATGTACATCATCGTCGCCATGATCATGCTGATGCGCGGATATCCCGACGCCATCATCATGCGAACCCATATGGCCATGGCCACCGAGGGTTCGCCTGGCTACCTGCCACCTGAACACTATGACCAGATCTTCACCGCTCACGGTGTGATCATGATCATCTTCATGGCGATGCCATTCTTCACCGGCCTGATGAACCTTGCAGTGCCGCTGCAGATCGGCGCGCGTGACGTTGCCTTCCCGTTCCTGAACTCCCTGAGCTTCTGGTTGCTGGTATCGGGCGTTGTGCTGATCAACCTGTCGCTGGGCGTTGGCGAATTCGCCAAGACCGGTTGGGTTGCTTATCCACCGCTGTCGGGCCTGCAATACAGTCCGGGCGTGGGGATGGATTACTACATCTGGGCGCTACAGTTATCCGGGTTGGGTACAACGCTGACGGGGGTTAACTTCCTCGCCACCGTGCTGAAAATGCGTACCCCTGGCATGAAACTGATGGACATGCCGATCTTCACCTGGACCTGCACCTGGGCAAACGTCCTGATCGTGGCTTCGTTCCCGATCCTGACCGCTACCCTGGCACTGCTGACCCTGGACCGTTACATGGATTTCCACATTTTCACCACTGAACTTGGTGGCAATCCAATGATGTACGTCAACCTGTTCTGGGCGTGGGGCCACCCTGAGGTATACATCCTGATCCTGCCGGCATTCGGCATTTTCTCGGAATTCATCTCGGCCTTCACCGGCAAGAAACTGTTCGGCCACCACTCTATGATCTACG
>NZ_JBIWAL010000065.1:0-314 GCF_044760045.1 Pseudomonas sp. NPDC098747
TGGCTCTCGGAAGTTCGCGTCAGGAGCATTTCCTGAATGATGTCCGTGAGGCTTTCAGCCTCGGACTCCACCGCGCCCGTCAACGGGTAGCAACCAAGGGTGCGGAAACGCACTTTCTTTTTGACGATGCGCGCTTTGTCTTCGTCGGACAGGTGCTCGAGAATGCGCTCGTCGTCGATCATGATCAGTGTGCCGTTCTTCTCGATCACTTCGCGCTCGGCGGCGAAGTACAGCGGCACAATCGGGATGCCTTCAAGGTAGATGTACTGCCAGATGTCCAGCTCGGTCCAGTTCGACAACGGGAACACACGCAT
>NZ_JBIWAL010000065.1:324-8570 GCF_044760045.1 Pseudomonas sp. NPDC098747
AAATATACTGCAAAATATAAACATAATACAAGATCGACAACGGGAACACACGAATGGATTCGCCCTTGTTGACCTTGCCGTTGTAGACATTCCACAGCTCCGGACGCTGGTTCTTCGGGTCCCAGCGGTGCTTGCTGTCGCGGAACGAATACACACGCTCTTTGGCGCGGGACTTCTCTTCATCGCGACGGGCGCCGCCGAAAGCTGCGTCGAAACCATGCTTGTCGAGCGCCTGTTTCAGGCCCTCGGTTTTCATGATGTCGGTGTGCTTGGCGCTGCCGTGGGTGAACGGGTTGATGTTCTGCGCCACGCCATCGGGGTTGATGTGCGTGATCAAGTCCAGGCCAAGCTCTTCGACCATCTTGTCGCGGAACTTGTACATTTCCTGGAATTTCCAGCGGGTGTCGACTTGCATCACCGGAAACGGCGGTTTCCGCCTCCAGCTGTTTCAGATGCGTCAGTTTGTCGACCATGGCTACTCACGAAAGCTTTCTTATGAACGGCCAGCGGGCCGTGTTCGAGCGGGGAATCCTAGCACAGCGACCACTTCTAATCAGGACGCCAACTAGAACGAAAGGGCATATGAATATGCCCACTCGTTTGGCTGGCCAAGACCACTGTGGGAGCGAGCTTGCTCGCGAAAGCAGTCTGCCATTCAACGATGATGTCGACTGACTGGGCCTCTTCGCGAGCAAGCTCGCTCCCACAGGGGATAGGTGGTGTTAGATGGGATTCGGGCAATCGATGAAGATGTGCTCGAGGGCGAAGCGTTTCGCCAGGTAGTCGCCGAGGGCCTGCACACCATATCGCTCGGTAGCATGATGACCGGCGGCGATGAAGCTGATGTCGTTTTCTCGGGCGCTGTGGAACGTCTGCTCGGAAGCCTCACCACTGAGAAACAGATCGACACCCGCCGTCACACCGTGATCAATGTATCCCTGACCGCCACCGGTGCACCAGCCAACACGGCGGATCATCCCACTGCCTTCGATCAGCAGCGGCTCACGCCCCATTACCTCTTGGACCTTGCGGGCGAAATCGCGCGGGGTCATTGGCTCGCTCAGCGAACCGACCAGCCCGACGATTTTCAGATTGTCCGGATCCAGCGGGCCTTCGACGGTGATATCCAACTGACGCGCCAATTGCACGTTGTTGCCGACATCTGGGTGCAGATCCAGCGGCAAGTGATAGGCGAGCAGGCTGATGTCGTGTTTGAGTAAAGTCTTCAAGCGGCGCTGCTTCATGCCAGTGACGCAGGGGTTTTCACCCTTCCAGAAATAACCGTGGTGCACCAGCACCAGATCGGCCTCGGCCTCTACGGCGGCGTCCAGCAACGCTTGGCTCGCAGTGACGCCGCTGACAATGCGCATCACCTGCGGACGGCCTTCGACCTGCAAACCGTTGGGGCAATAGTCGGCAATTTTTGCGCTGGTCAGGTAACGGTCGGCTTCTTCGACGAGGGTGCTGAGGGCGACGGCCATGAAAGACTCCTAAATATCCCGTTCAGAGGCACGCGCGGCCTCGTATAATGCGCGACATTATGGGCGGTCTGAACTCGCCTGCAACTTTTCCAGGACGTGCTTAATGCTCAAGGCGCTGCGTTTTTTTGGCTGGCCGTTGTTGGCCGGTGTGCTTATCGCTCTGTTGATTATTCAACGTTACCCGCAGTGGGTGGGGCTGCCGAGCCTCGACGTCAACCTGCAACAGGCGCCGCAGACCACCAGCGTACGGCAGGGGCCGGTGTCCTATGCGGATGCGGTGACCATCGCCGCGCCATCGGTAGTCAACCTCTACACCACTAAAGTCATCGCCAAACCGGCACATCCTTTATTTGAAGATCCGCAGTTCCGCCGCTTCTTCGGCGACAACTCGCCCAAGCAGAAGCGCATGGAGTCGAGCCTTGGTTCCGGCGTAATCATGAGCCCGGAAGGCTACATCCTGACCAACAACCACGTGACCAGCGGCGCCGACCAGATTGTCGTGGCGCTCAAGGATGGCCGTGAAACCCTGGCCCGCGTGATCGGCAGCGACCCGGAAACCGACCTCGCAGTGCTCAAGATCGATCTGAAAACACTGCCGGCTATCACTGTCGGCCGCTCCGACAATATCCGCATCGGCGACGTTGCGCTGGCCATCGGCAACCCGTTCGGCGTCGGCCAGACCGTGACCATGGGCATCATCAGCGCCACCGGGCGTAACCAGTTGGGCCTGAACAACTACGAAGACTTCATCCAGACCGACGCGGCGATCAACCCAGGCAACTCCGGCGGTGCACTGGTGGATGCTAATGGCAACCTCACAGGCATTAACACGGCGATTTTCTCCAAGTCCGGCGGCTCCCAGGGCATCGGTTTTGCGATCCCGGTGAAACTGGCGATGGAAGTGATGAAGTCGATCATCGAGCACGGGCAGGTGATTCGCGGCTGGCTCGGCATCGAAGTGCAGCCGCTGACTCAGGAACTGGCCGAATCGTTTGGCTTGTCCGGGCGTCCGGGAATTGTGGTGGCGGGGATTTTCCGCGACGGCCCGGCACAGAAGGCTGGCCTGCAACTGGGCGACGTGATTCTCAGCATTGATGGCGAACCGGCCGGCGATGGGCGCCGTTCGATGAACCAGGTGGCGCGAATCAAACCGACCGACAAGGTCACGATTCAGGTCATGCGTAACGGCAAGGAGCTGAAGCTCTCGGCAGAAATCGGCCTGCGTCCACCGCCGGCGCCGGTGCAGGAAAAACAAGAGTAAGATTTTTTTCGCATCAACGGCGCGAATAAAAGACATTCTCAAAAGGCATGTTATATTGTTTCAATCTAACAATTGGAACAACATAACATGTCGTCTCGAACAAGGGCCTCCCTGCTTGGCCTGACTCTCGGTCTACCCCTTGGCTTGCTGGGCGATGCGGCCTTTGCCGACGAGCCGCAACCGCTCGAACTCGACGCGATCAGCGTCACCTCCGATTACGAATCCCCCACCGGCCCAGTCAAGGGCTACCGTGCCACGCGCTCATCCAGCGCGACCAAAACCGACACCGCGATCCGCGATATCCCGCAGGCAATCAGCGTGGTGCCGGCCAGCGTGCTCAAGGATCTGGGCAGCACCAGCGTCGAACGCGCTCTGGATTTCGCCGGCGGCGTATCTAAGCAAAACAACTTCGGCGGCCTGACGCTCTACGAATACAGCGTGCACGGCTTCACCACATCGGAGTTCTACAAGGACGGCTTCAGCGCCAACCGCGGCTACCCGAGCACACCGGACGCGGCCAATATCGAGCGTATCGAAGTGCTCAAAGGCCCGGCGGCCAGCCTCTATGGCCGAGGCGACCCAGGCGGCACGGTGAACATCGTCACCAAGAAGCCGCAGCCCGAAGCCTTCACCACGTTGCAGACCAGCGCCGGCAGTTGGGATCGTTATCGCACGGCGCTGGACGTCAACACGCCGCTCGATGAACAGGGCAACGTGCTTTCGCGGATCAACCTTGCGGTCGAGGACAACCACAGCTTTCGCGATCACGTCGACAGCAAACGTGTATTCGTTGCGCCCTCGATCAGTTGGCAACTGAACCCGGATACGTCGCTGTTGGTAGAAAGCGAAATCGTCCGTCACAGCTCGACATTCGACCGTGGCATCGTCGCGCCTAACAATAAATGGAGCGGTGTTTCACGTTCGACGTTCCTCGGCGAACCCAACGACGGCAACATCGACAACCACAACAACCTGCTTCAGGCGACCCTCGAACATCACCTTAACGACAGCTGGAAACTGCGCCTGGCCAGTCATTACAAAGAAGGCAAACTCTGGGGCGATGCCTCGGAAAATCGCCCGCTGAATGCCGATGGCCGCACCGACAACCGTCGCTACCGCGAGCGTGATACCAACTGGCATGACAGCATCACTCAACTGGAATTGCGTGGTTTGTTCGACCTTGGTCCATGGCAACACGAACTGCTGATCGGCACCGAATACGAGAATTTCCGTAAGAACGAGCGCGTCACCACTATCGCCGGCGGCCCCTACGCCGTCGACATCTACAAACCGATCTACGGCCAGCCGAAACCCAACGGCGCACGCTCGGGCACCGACTTCTTCGAACACCTCGAAAGCCATGCGCTGAACCTGCAGGATCAAATCGTTTTTACCGACAAACTGCGCGGGATGATCGGCGCACGCTTCGAACACTTCGAACAAAACATCGATGACCACAGCCGAAATGCCAGCAGCCGCCAGACCCACGACGCCCTCACCCAGCGCGCCGGCCTGCTCTATCAACTGACACCGAACACCGGCCTGTTCGCCAACGCCTCGACCTCGTTCAAACCGAACAACGGTCTTGATGCTGCCGGCAAATCCTTCGATCCCGAAGAAGGCGTCGGCTACGAAGTGGGGATCAAAAACGAACTGTTCGACGAACGTCTGAGCAGCACCCTCGCCTTCTTCCACATCGACAAGGAAAACGTCCTCGCGCTCGACCCTGCCACCGACACTAACCGTGCGATGGGCAAGGCACGCAGTCGCGGTTTCGACCTGCAAGTGACCGGGCAAGTCACCGATGCCCTGCGGGTAATCGGCGCCTTCGCCTACATCGACGCCGAGGTGACTCAGGGCGACGCGGTGATTCCCACCGGCAGCCGCATCCTCGGCGTGGCCAAACGCAGCGGCAGTCTGCTGGGAGTTTATGAATTTCAGGACGGGCATTTGCGCGGCTCGGACGTTGGCGCGGCGTTCACTTATGTCGGCGACCGTTCGGGCGAATCCGGTAGCGACTTCGAATTGCCGGCCTATCACACGGTCGACCTGCTGGCCCATTACAAGGCCAGCGAAAACGTCACCGTCGGCCTGAACCTGAACAACGTTTTCGACGAAAAATACTATGAGCGCTCCTACAGCAATTACTGGGTCAACCCCGGCGAGCCTCGCAATTTCACCGTCAGCCTGTCACTCAATCTGTAAAAGGACGTCACCATGCAATACGGCAAAACCCTCCTGATCATCGCTGCGCTGTTCGCCGGACAAGCCTCGGCCCATGGCCTGTGGACCGAACAACGGCGCGGCAACATCGAAGTGATCTACGGCCACGGTGCCGAGGACAACGCCTTCAAGGCACAGAAAATCAGCGGCGCGTGGGCTTATGACGCAAGCGGCAAGATGATCCCGGTCAGCGTCGAACGCCTGGCCGATCACGCTCGCCTCAAACCGCTGAAAACACCCGCGGTCATGGCCGTCGCCCTGAACAACGGAATGTGGTCGCAAACCGCTGACAAGAAGTGGATCAACGAAGGGCGCAGCAAAGTGCCGGGTGCAGTCGAGGCGACCGAGACGTTCAAGTACAGCCTGGCGATTTATCAGCCGGGGGCGAAGTTGCCCAAGCTGGATCAGATCAAGTTGCTGATTCTGCCGGAAGTTGATCCGCTGACGGTCGGGCCGGGTAAGTCATTGCCAGTGCGCGTGTTGCTTGATGGCAAACCGGCGGCGGGCGTGAAGTTGATTGGCGATTACCGCAGTGCACCGAATACCCTGAGCACCGAGACCGACAAGGACGGACGTGCGCAGGTGCTGGTGCGAAATGAAGGGTTGAACGTGATTGCGGCGCAGATTGAGGTGCCGGTGAAGGACAGTGTTGATGTGAACAGTCGCGGGTTGTTCAGTTCGCTGACTTTCCTGGGCGAGCCCCATCACGAGTAAAAAACCCTCACCCCAGCCCTCTCCCAGAGGGAGAGGGAGCCGACCGAGGTGTCTGGCGCCATACATCGACCTGAAATACCGAGTCGATTATGGATTCAGGAAGGCATCGACCCTGAAATACCGAGTCGATTATGGATTCGGTAAAGCACTCCCAGGTCGACGTAACGTTAAAGCATCCCCCAATCAGTCCCCTCTCCCTTTGGGAGAGGGTTAGGGTGAGGGGCTTCTGCTGTTAGAGGTCGCCGAGACCATCGATCAACGCCTGATTCTGCTCCGGCGTGCCAATCGAGATCCGCAGGAACTGCGCAATCCGCTCTTGCTTGAAGTGCCGCACAATCACGCCCTGCTCACGTAATTTCGCCGCCAGCCCCGCCGCATCATGTTGCGGGTGCCGGGCAAAGATGAAGTTCGCCGCCGACGGCAACACCTCAAAACCCTTGCCCTGCAATTGCGCGACAACCCACTCGCGGCTTTCGATGACCAGACGGCAAGTCTTGTCGAAATACTCACGATCCTCGAATGCCGCCGCCGCGCCGACGTTCGCCAGGCGATCCAGCGGATACGAGTTGAAGCTGTTCTTGATTCGCTCCAGCGCCTCGATCAGGTCCGGATGCCCCACCGCCAGGCCAACCCGCAGGCCCGCCAACGAACGCGACTTGGACAGAGTCTGCGTCACCAACAGGTTCGGATAACGATCCACCAGGCTGATCGCCGTTTCACCACCGAAGTCGATGTACGCCTCGTCCACCACGATCACCGAATTCGGGCTGGCGATGAGAATCCGCTCAACCGCATCCAGCGCCAACAGGCAGCCAGTCGGGGCGTTCGGGTTGGGGAAAATGATCCCGCCGTTGGGCTTGGCGTAATCCGCTGGATTGATCTGGAACTGCGCATCCAGCGGCACTGCGTCGAACTTGATGCCATACAAACCGCAATACACCGGATAAAAGCTGTAGCTGATATCGGGGAACAGAATCGGCTGATCGTGTTGCAACAAGCCGTGGAAAATGTGCGCGAGCACTTCGTCCGAACCATTGCCGAGGAACACCTGACTGGTCTGCACGCCGTAGTAAGTGGCGACAGCATTTTTCAGCAGATCGCTGTTCGGGTCCGGGTACAGGCGCAGGTTGTCGTTGAGTTCGGTCTGCATCGCCGCCAAGGCTTTTGGCGACGGGCCGTAGGGGTTTTCGTTGGTGTTGAGCTTGACCAGTTTGGTCAGCTTCGGCTGCTCGCCCGGCACGTAAGGCACCAGATCCTTGACGAACGGGCTCCAGAATTTACTCATGTTCAGTTCCCCTTCGATTCGTCTTTGATGCGGTATTCGGCGCTGCGGGCGTGAGCGCTCAGCGATTCGCCACGAGCCAGTACTGAAGCAGTTTTGCCCAACTCGGAAGCGCCGGCCTCGGAGCAGAAGATGATCGAGGAACGTTTCTGGAAGTCGTATACACCCAGCGGCGAAGAGAAACGCGCGGTGCCGGAAGTCGGCAGCACGTGGTTCGGACCGGCGCAGTAATCGCCCAACGCTTCGGAGGTGTGACGGCCCATGAAGATCGCGCCGGCGTGGCGGATCTGCGGCAACCAGGCCTGCGGGTCGGCGACCGACAGTTCAAGGTGTTCCGGTGCGATGCGGTTGGCGACTTCAATGGCCTGGGCCATGTCACGCACGTGAATCAACGCACCGCGGCCATTGATCGAAGTTTCGATGATGGTTGCGCGATCCATGGTCGGCAGCAGCTTGTCGATGCTCGCGGCGACCTTGTCGAGGAACTCGGCGTCGGGGCTGACCAGAATCGCTTGCGCGTCTTCGTCGTGCTCGGCCTGGGAGAACAGGTCCATGGCGATCCAGTCCGGGTCGGTCTGGCCATCGCACACCACGAGGATTTCCGAAGGACCAGCGATCATGTCGATGCCAACCTGGCCGAACACGTGGCGCTTGGCTGTGGCGACATAGATGTTGCCCGGGCCGACGACCTTGTCCACTTTCGGCACGCTTTCGGTGCCATAGGCCAGCGCGGCAACCGCTTGTGCGCCACCGATGGTGAACACACGGTCGACGCCGGCAATGCACGCAGCCGCCAGCACCAACTCGTTGATTTCACCGCGCGGGGTTGGCACGACCATGACCACTTCGGTCACGCCGGCAACCTTGGCCGGAATCGCATTCATCAACACCGACGAGGGGTACGACGCCTTGCCGCCCGGCACATACAAGCCGGCGCGATCCAGCGGCGTAACCTTCTGGCCCAGCACGGTGCCGTCGGCCTCGGTGTAGCTCCAGGAATCCTGTTTCTGCTTTTCGTGGTAGCTGCGCACACGGGCCGCGGCTTTTTCCAGCGCTTCGCGTTGCGGCACGGTGATGCGGGTCAGGGCCAGCTCCAGGCGCTCGCGCGGCAGGATCAGGTCAGCCATCGAGGCGACATCGAGGCCGTCGAACTTCTTGGTGAACTCGACCAGCGCCGCGTCGCCACGCTCACGCACAGCCTTGATGATGTCGAGCACGCGCTGATTGACCGAGTCGTCAGACACACTTTCCCAGCTCAGCAGATGATCCAGATGATGCGCGAAAT
>NZ_JBIWAL010000065.1:8580-19408 GCF_044760045.1 Pseudomonas sp. NPDC098747
AAAAAAAATGAATACGAGAATATCAATCGTTTCTGTAATAGAGACATCATCATAGGAATGGCAAAAACTCAGGCGCCCTAACTTAGCAGTCGTTTCCGCTTGGGCACCTGAGATTCTGGCTATGAGGCGGATAGACGGGCGCGACTCAAGGTCGCGCAGGTGAATCAGCCGCGGTGTCGCGATTCCACTGCGTTGCGCAGGGTATCGATCAACGCCTGGATACGGGCGTGTTGCATTTTCATCGAAGCCTTGTTGACCACCAGGCGCGAGCTGATCGTGGCGATCAGTTCCTGAGGTTCCAGGCCGTTGGCGCGCAGGGTGTTGCCGGTGTCGACCACGTCGATGATCTTGTCGGCCAGACCAATCAGCGGTGCCAGTTCCATCGAGCCGTAGAGCTTGATGATGTCGACCTGACGGCCCTGCTCGGCGTAGTAACGCTTGGCGACGTTGACGAATTTGGTCGCCACGCGCAGACGGCCCTTGGGCTCGGGCGCGCCGATCTTGCCGGCGGTCATCAGTTTGCACTGAGCAATTTGCAGGTCCAGTGGCTCGTACAAGCCCTGGCCCGTGTATTCCATCAACACGTCTTTACCGGCCACGCCGAGGTCGGCCGCGCCATGCTCGACATAGGTCGGCACGTCGGTGGCGCGCACGATCAGCAGGCGTACGTCTGGCTGAGTCGTGGGAATGATCAGCTTGCGGCTCTTGTCCGGATTCTCGGTCGGCACAATGCCCGCTTCAGCGAGAAGCGGCAGGGTGTCGTCAAGGATGCGGCCCTTGGACAGTGCGATGGTCAACATGGGAAACGTCAGTCCTTATCAAGGTACTCATGTCCGGTCGCAATCGGCGCCGGACACACATCGAGGTTTTCACGGATGAAAACCTCGATTCGAAACGAATTCAACGGACACGTCCCTGTGTCCACATGCAGCGATTAGCCCGGAACGCGACGGATCTTGGCGCCCAGCATCTGCAGTTTTTCTTCGATGCACTCATAACCACGGTCGATGTGGTAGATGCGGTCGATCAGCGTATCGCCTTCGGCAACCAGCGCCGAGATCACCAGGCTGGCCGAAGCACGCAGGTCGGTTGCCATTACTGGCGCGCCCTTGAGTTTTTCGATGCCGGTGACGATGGCCGTGTTGCCTTCAACCTGGATATGCGCGCCCATGCGGTGCAGTTCGTAAACGTGCATGAAGCGGTTTTCGAAGATCGTCTCGATCACCGCACCGGTGCCTTCGGCAATGGCGTTGAGCGAGATGAACTGCGCCTGCATGTCGGTCGGGAACGCCGGGTACGGCGCGGTGCGCACGTTGACCGCTTTCGGGCGCTTGCCGTGCATGTTCAACTCGATCCAGTCTTCACCGCAGGTGATTTCTGCGCCGGCTTCACGGAGCTTTTCCAGAACGGCTTCGAGAATGGTCGGATCGGTGTCCTTGACCTTGACGCGGCCACCGGTCACGGCAGCAGCGACCAGATAGGTGCCGGTTTCGATACGGTCAGGCATGACCTTGTAGAAAGCCGAACCCAGACGCTCGACGCCATCAATGGTGATGGTATCGGTGCCAGCACCGGAAACCTTGGCGCCCATGGCATTGAGGAAGTTCGCCAGGTCAACCACTTCAGGCTCGCGAGCGGCGTTCTGCAACACGCTGCGGCCCTTGGCCAAAGCAGCGGCCATCATGATGTTTTCGGTACCGGTCACACTGACGGTATCGAAGAAGAAGCTTGCACCACGCAGGCCACCCTCAGGCGCCTTGGCCTTGATGTAACCGCCTTCGACGTCGATGACTGCGCCCATGGCTTCGAGGCCACGGATGTGCAGGTCAACCGGACGCGAACCGATGGCGCAACCGCCAGGCAGTGCGACTTCGGCTTCACCGAAGCGCGCAACCATCGGGCCGAGCACCAGGATCGACGCACGCATGGTTTTCACCAATTCGTACGGGGCGATCAGGGTCTTGATGGTGCGCGGATCGATTTCGACGCTGAGTTTCTCGTCGATCACCGGCTCAATGCCCATGCGACCGAACAGTTCGATCATGGTGGTGATGTCGTGCAGGTGCGGCAGGTTGGCCACAGTAACCGGGCCATCGCACAGCAAGGTGGCGGCCAGGATCGGCAGGGCAGAGTTCTTTGCCCCGGAAATGCGGATCTCGCCATCAAGACGAGCGCCACCAGTAATAATCAATTTATCCATAAGAATCTCGACGCCCTTAGGCTCAGGTGCGCTCGGCCCAGGCCGCGCTGCTGAAAAATTTCATAGTAACCGCATGGATGCTGCCATCGGTGATCCATGGGTTCAAATGGGCATAGATCTGCTGCTGACGCTTCACCGGGCTCAACGCCGCCAGTTCATCGCTAATCACGTTCAGCTGGAAATTGCAGCCTTCGCCCTCAACTTCTACCAACGTTCCGGGCAGCTTTCCTTCTAGGAAGCTCTTCACTTCTACGGCCTGCATGCTCAACCTCAATCGGCGCCCTGTGCGCACGGGTCGGACATCATACAAAAAAGCCCCGCGCCTGCGAACCCCGCATGGCAGGACTCTGACGGGGGGCTTCTTTAATGATGCGGGTTCAAGGTTGCGCCAAGAGTTCAGTCAGTTCACTGACCTGAGCAATTTCGCGCATGTCTTCGGGCATCGCACGGATGCTGACAGCCTTGCCGGCCGCCTGTGCATCGCGCATGAAACACAGCAGCAACGACAAACCGACGCTGCTGGACTTCTTCACGGCCGAGCAGTCGATGACCAGCGAAGACGCTTTGCTGGACTTGATCAGCGCCTGACCTTCTTTACGCAGGTCAGGCCCGGTGCGGTAATCCAGCACACCGCTGAGCAAGAGCTCGTCGACATCACTCATACGAACTGCCGCCTCACTCATTGCGCTGGCTTCTCGGCAGCTTTTTCGGTGGTCTGCTTGGCCTTGGCCACTTCACCGGCCCAACCATTGATGGTCGCGTCCAGGTTGTTGCCATTGCGCTGCATCGCGTCAGCGAACTGATCACGGAACAGCTTGCCGATATTGATGCCGTTGATGATCACGTTACGCAGCTTCCACTCGCCGTTGATCTTCTCAAGCGTGTACTGCACCGGATAAACCGCACCGCTGCTGCCCTTGACGGTCATGCCGACACTGGTGCGGTCGCCCGACTCATCCTTGGCAGGATCAACCGTAATGCCCTGGTTGTTGTACTCAAGCAACGCGTTACCGTAGAACTGGAACAAACCCTTCTTGAAGTTCTCTTGAAAGGTCTGCATCTGCGCCGGGGTTGCCTTGCGCGAATACTTGACCGTCATGATGCTTTTGGAAATGCCTTCGGCATCCACCACTGGCCCGACGATATTGTTGAGCGCCGCATAGAAATCAGTCGGATCCTGCTTGTATTTCTCTTTGTTGGCAGCCAGATCAGCCAGCAAACGGCTGGTTGTGTCCTGAACCAGTTCATGGGCCGACGTTGCAGCCACGGCGTTACCCATCAAAGGCAGGGCCGCCAGTAACACCAACAGGCTGCGTCGCAAGATAGAGATCATTCAAAAGCTCCTCATTTGGCGTCTTTGCTAACGGTATTGAGCAGGAATTTACCGATAAGGTCTTCAAGTACCAGAGACGACTGCGTGTCGTGAATGGTTCCGCCGTCCTTCAGTTGGGCGTCTTCTCCGCCTACGCTGATACCGATGTACTTCTCACCCAGCAGGCCAGCGGTGAGGATAGATGCTGTCGAGTCGGTCGGCAGATTGTCGACGCTTTTGTTCACCTGCAGGGTCACCCGGCCGGTGAAGCTGTCGCGATCCAGATCGATTGCCGTGACTTTGCCGATGGTTACACCGGCCATGGTCACTTTGGCTCTGACCGTCAAACCGGCGATATTGTCGAAATAGGCATAAAGTTTATACGTATCGGTGGTCGAAGTCGGAGACAGGCCACTGACCCGCAACGCAAGCAGCAACAAGGCCAGGATCCCTGCCAGCAGGAACAGGCCGACACCGATTTCCAGGGTGCGGTTTTGCATCAGAAATCTCCAAACATCAAAGCGGTCAGAATAAAGTCCAGACCCAGTACTGCCAGCGAGGCAAACACTACGGTCTTGGTGGTGGCACGGCTGATACCCTCGGAAGTGGGCTCACAGTCATAGCCTTGGAATACGGCGATCCAGGTCACGACGAAGGCGAAGACAATACTTTTGATGACGCCGTTGAGCACGTCACTGGTGAAGGTCACGCTGTTTTGCATGTTCGCCCAGTAAGACCCTTCATACACACCCAGCCAATCGACAGCGACCCACGAACCGCCCCAGATGCCCACCACGCTGAAAATCATTGCCAGCACCGGCAGGGAAATGAAACCGGCCCACAGTCGCGGGGCAATAATGTATTTGAGCGGGTCGACACCGATCATTTCCAGGCTGGAAAGCTGTTCGGTGGATTTCATATTGCCGATTTCTGCGGTCAACGCCGAACCGGCGCGCCCGGCGAACAACAATGCGGTCACTACCGGGCCAAGCTCACGCAGCAGCGTCAGCGCAACCATTTGCCCTACCGCCTGCTCCGAACCGTAACTCGACAGAATGCTAAAGCCCTGCAACGCCAGAACCATGCCGATGAAGATACCGGAGACCACAATGATCACCAGCGACATGACGCCGACCGAATGCAGTTGCTTGACCAGCAGGCCAAAACCGCCACTGATGCCGCCACGACCAACCAAAGCGTGAAACAGGAACAGCGTCGCCCGACCGAACACCGCAATGGCGTCGATCGCCGCTTCGCCGAACCGGCGCACGCGTTCTATTAATGAAATTCTGCGCATCAGCGCTTCCCCAGAAGATCTGCGCGGTAGTCCGTCGCTGGAAAATGGTACGGCACCGGGCCATCGGGATTACCGGACATGAACTGACGGATACGCGGCTCGTCCGAGTTCATCAACTCGTCCGGCGTGCCCTGCCCCAGTACCTGACCATCACCCACTACATAGATGTAGTCGGCAATGCTCGCGGTTTCTGCCAGATCGTGGGACACCACGATACTGGTAATCCCCAGCGCATCGTTGAGCAGACGGATCAGACGCACCAGCACGCCCATGGCGATCGGATCCTGACCGACGAACGGTTCGTCATAAAACAGAATCTGCGGATCAAGCGCAATCGCCCTGGCCAGAGCCACACGACGCTTCATGCCGCCGGAGAGCTCATCGGGCATCAGGTCGATAGCGCCGCGCAAGCCGACCGCCTGCAATTTGAGCAGGACGATGTCGCGGATCATTTCTTCCGGCAACTGGGTATGAACGCGCAGGGGAAAAGCGACGTTCTCGAAAACATCGAGATCGGTGAACAGCGCGCCGCTTTGAAACAGCACACCCATGTGCTTGCGCGCATCGAACAGATCGCTGCGCGAAAGCGCAGGCAGGTTCTGACCGTTGACCCAGACTTCGCCGCTGGCCGGGCGCAACTGAGCCCCCATCAACCGTAGCAGCGTGGTCTTGCCACACCCGGAAGGCCCCATGATGCCGGTGACCTTGCCGCGCGGGATGCGAATATCGACGTTATTGAAAATGCTGCGCGCACCGCGCTTGAAGGAGACTCCCTTCAGCTCGACCGCGTAGGCGTTATCGGCACTCATCTAAACTCCTTGCGATGCAGCCTCTCACTCGGACGCCTGACTTTAGTTAAAAAGCACGTACGTCCCGGGCAGGCCGAACTGGCGGCGAACTATATCACTGCAAAGGCCAAGCGCCCAAGGCTTGTGCCGGCCCGTATTCAGCGAGATGACAGGTCCGGTGGCGCTTTTGCCGTGTTTTGGTAACGATGGATGACAAAGCATGACGAACTTGCGTGAGGCTTTGCTACATAACCGCTATAATCGCCGCCTTTTCATCGGGCTATACGATTTCTGACATGAGCCAATCCAGCGACCTGATTCAATCGGCACA
Source organism: Pseudomonas sp. NPDC098747 (assembly GCF_044760045.1). NCBI lineage: Bacteria > Pseudomonadati > Pseudomonadota > Gammaproteobacteria > Pseudomonadales > Pseudomonadaceae > Pseudomonas > Pseudomonas sp. NPDC098747. Next base: position 14,509 of record NZ_JBIWAL010000065.1, read on the forward strand.
ACGCACCATCCGCCTCGAAGTGGAAGCCGTACAAGGCTTGTTGCCCCATATCGACGCCGATTTCGTACGCGCTTGCGAGATGATTCTGGCCAGCAAGGGCCGTGTGGTAGTGGTCGGCATGGGCAAGTCCGGGCACGTCGGCAACAAGATTGCCGCGACCCTGGCCAGCACCGGCACTCCGGCCTTTTTCGTCCATCCAGCCGAAGCCAGTCATGGCGACATGGGCATGATCACCCGCGATGACGTGATCCTGGCCCTGTCGAACTCCGGCTCGACCAACGAAATCGTCACCCTGCTGCCATTGATCAAGCGCTTGGGCATCCAGTTGATCAGCGTCACCGGCAATCCGGCCTCGCCGTTGGCCAAAGCCGCCGAAGTGAACCTCAACGTTCACGTCGAGCACGAAGCCTGCCCGCTGAACCTGGCGCCCACCTCCTCGACCACCGCAGCCCTGGTCATGGGCGATGCCCTGGCCGTGGCATTGCTGGAAGCTCGCGGCTTTACCGCTGAAGACTTCGCCTTCTCTCATCCAGGCGGCGCCCTTGGCCGCCGCCTGTTGCTGAAAGTGGAGCACGTCATGCACGCCGGGCAGGAATTGCCTCAGGTGCAGCGCGGCACGCTGCTCAAGGACGCACTGATGGAAATGACCCGCAAGGGTCTGGGCATGACCGCCATTCTAGAAGCCGACGGCAAGCTCGCCGGGATCTTCACCGACGGCGATTTGCGCCGCACACTGGATCGCAGCATCGATATTCGTACTGCGACCATCGACCAGGTGATGACAGCCCACGGCAAGACCGCCCGGCCCGAGATGCTCGCCGCCGAAGCCCTGAAAATCATGGAAGACCACCGAATCAACGCACTGGTAGTTGTCGACGAGGAGGATCGCCCGGTTGGCGCCTTCAACCTCTCCGATCTGCTGCGCGCAGGAGTCATGTAAATGAGCACCGATCTGCTGCAACGCGGCAAAGCGATCAAACTGGCAGTTTTCGACGTCGATGGCGTCCTCACTGACGGGCGCCTGTACTTTCTTGAAGACGGTAGCGAGTTCAAAACCTTCAATACCCTCGACGGTCAAGGCATCAAAATGCTCATGAATGCCGGCGTGCAGACCGCCATCATCAGCGGGCGCAAGACACCCGTGGTCGAACGTCGAGCGAAAAACCTCGGTATTCCGCACCTGTTTCAGGGACGCGAAGACAAATTGGTGGTTCTGGACGGTCTACTTGAGCAACTGGGCCTAAGCTATGAACAAGTCGCCTACCTGGGCGACGATTTGCCTGACCTGCCGGTGATCCGCCGTGTCGGGCTGGGCATGGCCGTCGCCAACGCTGCTGATTTCGTCCGCGAACACGCCCATGGCGTTACCCGCGCCCGAGGCGGTGAAGGTGCTGCCCGCGAATTCTGCGAATTGATCCTGCGCGCCCAGGGCCGCCTCGATGCGGCCAACGCCGCGTACCTGTGAGCCAAACCATGTTCAGCAAAAAATTTCGTAACTTCCTGCTGTTCGGCTGCATCGCTGCGCTATTTGCAGCGGTCGGCTACTGGAACATCAGCCCGGAACGCTTCCTCGACAAGCCTCCGGCCACGTCCGCGGAAAACCCTATCGACTGGTATGCGACCAACACGCGTACCGTGCAATACCTGCCGGATGGCAAAGTGCAGTATGAAATGACGTCCGACAAGGCCGAGCACGTCAAGGCGACCGACGTCACGCTGGTTACCAAGCCCGACCTGAACATGTACCGCGGAACGGATTTCCCGTGGCACGTGACCAGCGATCGCGGCGAAGTGAATTCGGGCGGCACCGAAGTCGAATTGATCGATTCGGTACGCATCAAGCGCACCGATGAAAAGAAACGCGACACGCTGATCACTTCCACTCGCATGACAGTGTTCCCACAGCGGGAATATGCGCAGACCGAGCAACCCGTTAGAATCGAGGGCGCTGGCGGTGTATCGACTGGCGTAGGAATGAAAGCGTACCTGAAGGAAAGCAGGATACACCTGCAATCGAACGTAAGAGGACAGTATGAGGCTCGTTAAAACCCTCCCTATTTTGCTCAGTCTGGGCGCAGCACTGGGAAGCGTGAGCGCCTGGGCTCTGCCGAACGATCAAGAGCAGCCAATCCGCATTCAGGCCGACGATGCCCAGCTGGACGACAAGAACGGCGTTGCTACCTATAAAGGTGACGTGATCATCACTCAGGGTTCGATGATCGTCAAAGGCAACACCGTGACCATCACCCGCACCTCGACCGGTGATATTGACGTTGTGACGTCGGTGGGCAACCTCGCCTACTTCGAGCAACTGCAAACGGCTGGCGACACCAAACCTGTTCAGGGCTGGGGTGTGACGATTCAGTACCACGCTGCGCAAAATCGCGTCGTACTGATCGATAAGGCCAAGGTTGTCGATAAAGACAGCAACACCACCCAAGGCGAGAAAATCGTCTATGACACCGTGAAGAAACTGGCCAGTGCCGGTCGCGCTACCGGCAGCAAAGTCACCGAAGCGCGTCCGCGCATCGACATGGTGATCCAGCCGAAGAAGAAAACCGAAGAGAAAACCCAGTAATGGCAACTCTGAAAGCTCAGCACCTGGCCAAGGCCTATAAAGGCCGCCAGGTTGTGCGTGACGTCAGCCTGTCGATCGACAGCGGTCAGATCGTCGGTCTGCTCGGCCCTAATGGTGCCGGCAAGACCACGTGCTTCTACATGATCGTCGGCCTGGTTCAGGCTGATCAGGGACGTGTACTGATCGATGATCTGGACGTCAGCCACCAGCCGATGCACGGTCGTGCAAAGGCCGGTATCGGCTATCTGCCGCAAGAAGCGTCGATCTTCCGCAAACTGTCGGTGGCCGACAACATCATGGCCATCCTCGAGACCCGTCAGGAACTCGACAAGGCCGGTCGTCGCAAGGAGCTTGAGAGCCTGCTGCAGGAATTTCACATCAGCCACATCCGCGACAACCTCGGCATGAGCCTGTCCGGTGGTGAGCGCCGCCGGGTGGAAATCGCTCGCGCGTTGGCGACTGCGCCGAAATTCATCCTGCTCGACGAACCGTTCGCCGGTGTCGATCCGATTTCGGTCGGCGACATCAAGCAAATCATCCACCATCTCAAAGCCAAGGGCATCGGTGTTCTGATCACCGACCACAACGTGCGCGAGACGCTGGACATCTGCGAAACCGCTTACATCGTCAACGACGGTCAACTGATCGCCGAAGGTGACTCCGCTACCATCCTGGCCAACGATCTGGTCAAGGAAGTGTATCTGGGCCACGAATTCCGACTGTAAGCGTAAAGTGCCCGGTGAGCCGCCCGGGTGCTGTATCGATTCAAGCAGGATTTAATACGCTTTAATTGTTACAGCGCTCTAGGCAAACACTTCAGTTTCAGGCATATAATTTGCTTAAGTTTGGCGCTTCGGCGCCCTGTAGTGGATGGCGCATCGCGCCGGCGAATAAGGTGTTAAGCCCCTGCCATGAAACCATCGCTAGTCTTGAGAATGGGCCAGCAGCTGACGATGACACCGCAGCTGCAACAGGCCATCCGTCTGCTCCAATTGTCGACCCTGGACCTGCAACAGGAAATCCAGGAGGCTCTGGAATCAAATCCGATGCTCGAACGCCAGGAAGAAGGCGAAGACTTCGACAATGCCGATCCTCTGGCTGACAACGCCGAACAGAAGCCCAACACCGAGATCCAGGAACCCTCCTATCAGGAAACCGCCCCGACGGTGGACAACCTCGAGGAAGGCGACTGGAGCGAGCGCATCCCCAACGAGCTTCCGGTCGACACGGCATGGGAAGACGTCTACCAGACCAGCGCCAGCAGCCTGCCGAGCAGTGATGATGACGAGTGGGATTTCACTACCCGCACTTCAGTTGGCGAAAGCCTGCAAAGCCATCTGCTGTGGCAATTGAACCTCGCCCCGATGTCCGACACCGATCGACTGATCGCCGTCACCCTGATCGATTGCATCAACAATCAGGGCTACCTGGACGAAACCCTCGAAGAGATTCTCGAAGCGTTTGATCCGGAACTGGACATCGAACTGGACGAGATCGAAGCCGTTCTGCACCGCATCCAGCAGTTTGAACCCGCCGGCATCGGTGCCCGCAATCTCAGCGAATGCCTGCTGCTGCAGTTGCGCCAGCTATCGGCCAAGACGCCTTGGCTGACTGAAGCGAAACGTCTGGTCAGCGATTACATCGACTTGCTCGGCGGCCGCGACTACAGCCAGTTGATGCGCCGCATGAAGCTCAAGGAAGATGAACTGCGCCAGGTCATCGAACTGGTACAGAGCCTCAATCCACGACCGGGCTCGCAAATCGAATCAACCGAAGCCGAATACGTCGTCCCGGACGTCATCGTGCGCAAGGACAACGAACGCTGGCTGGTCGAGCTGAATCAGGAGTCGGTGCCACGTCTGCGGGTCAACGCCCAGTACGCGGGTTTTGTGCGTCGCGCCGATACCAGCGCCGACAACACGTTCATGCGCAATCAGTTGCAGGAAGCCCGCTGGTTCATCAAGAGCCTGCAAAGTCGCAACGAAACCCTGATGAAAGTTGCCACCCAGATCGTCGAGCATCAGCGCGGCTTCCTGGAATATGGCGACGAAGCCATGAAGCCGCTGGTCCTGCATGACATCGCCGAGGCGGTCGGCATGCACGAGTCAACGATTTCCCGGGTAACCACGCAAAAATTCATGCATACCCCGCGCGGTATTTATGAACTGAAATACTTTTTTTCCAGCCACGTCAGCACCTCCGAGGGCGGTGAATGCTCGTCCACGGCGATCCGCGCGATCATCAAAAAACTTTTTTCGGATGATATTCTTTTATTGAATTTGTGTGATTGATAGTTTTGTTGTTTTTTGTAGGCTTATGTTT
>NZ_JBIWAL010000065.1:19418-25591 GCF_044760045.1 Pseudomonas sp. NPDC098747
GGGAGGCACAAGGCATTCAGGTGGCTCGCCGCACCGTCGCCAACTACCGCGAAGCCCTCCGGATCGCGCCTTCGACCGACCGCAAGCGGTTGATGTAAGCCACGTTACAGCGTTCCAGTGGCAGGCTTTTCGGCCTGCCGCTTTATGCACTGGCAACGAAGGAGAAGCTGTATGCAAGTCAACATCAGTGGACACCAACTGGAAGTGACCGAACCTCTGCGCGACTACATCAACGAGAAACTTCAACGATTAGAGCGCCATTTCGACAAGATCACCAACGTGCAAGTCACGATGTGCGTCGAAAAGCTGAAGCAGAAAATCGAAGCCACCTTGCATATTCCCGGCAATGAGGTCGTTGCAAACGCGGAACATACTGATATGTATGCTGCGATCGACGCATTGACCGACAAGCTCGACAAACAACTCAAAAAGCATAAGGAAAAGACCCAGAGCCTGCTCCAGGGCGCGACCGGTCGATAACCCCCTACCCCATGATCCGACTTGAAAATATCCTGACCCCCGGCCGTTCCCTCGTGAACGTGCCGGGCGGCAGTAAAAAGAAAGCCCTCGAACAGATTGCCAACCTGATCGCCCGTGAAGTACCGGATCTGGAGATGCAAGATGTCTTCGAGGCTCTGATCGCCCGTGAAAAACTCGGTTCTACCGGTTTTGGCAACGGCATCGCCATTCCTCACTGTCGCCTCAAGGGTTGCCAGTCGCCGATCAGCGCCCTGATGCACCTTGAAGCCCCCATCGATTTCGACGCCATCGACGGTGCGCCGGTTGACCTGCTGTTTGTACTGCTGGTACCCGAAGCAGCCACCGATGCGCACCTGGAGTTGCTGCGCCAGATAGCCAGCATGCTGGATCGCAAGGATGTGCGCGATAAATTGCGCAGTGCTTCAAGCAATGAAGCCTTGTATCAGGTCGTCGTGGACGAACAAAACGGGCAGTAATCATGCGCTTGATCATCGTCAGTGGCCGCTCCGGCTCAGGTAAAAGTACCGCGCTGAATGTCCTTGAGGACAACGGATACTATTGCATCGACAACCTGCCGGCGGGCCTGCTGCCGGAACTGGCTGAACGTGCGCTGATTCACACCGAACTGGCGCAACCGCTGGTGGCGGTGTCGATCGATGCGCGCAATCTGCCAAGCCATCTCTCACGTTTTCCCGAACTGCTTGAAGAAGTCCGCAGCCGCCACATCCAGTGCGATGTGCTGTATCTGGATGCCGATGATGAAACCCTGCTCAAGCGTTTCTCCGAAACCCGCCGCCGCCATCCACTGAGTAACGCCAACCGTTCGCTGGCCGAGGCGATCGAGGATGAAACGACCCTTCTGGGCCCCATCGTCGATCTGGCCGACCTCAAGATCAACACCACCAATCTGAACCTCTACCAGTTGCGCGACACCATCAAGCTGCGCCTGCTGAGTCAGCCGGAGCCGGGCACGGCATTTCTGGTTGAGTCATTCGGCTTCAAACGTGGTATGCCGGTGGATGCGGATCTGGTGTTTGACGTGCGCTGTCTGCCCAATCCGTACTGGAAGCCAGAGCTACGTGCGCAATCGGGTCTTGATGAGCCAGTCGCCGAGTATCTGGCAGCGCAGCCCGAGGTCGAGGAAATGTTCCAGGACATTTTCAGCTACCTGCACAAATGGCTACCGCGCTTCGCCGCGAGCAATCGTGCCTACGTTACTGTTGCCATTGGCTGCACCGGCGGGCACCACCGCTCCGTCTACCTGACCGAACGCCTGGGTCAGGCCCTGCAGAAAACACTGAAGAACGTCCAGGTTCGCCACCGCGACCTCACCTAAAGGATTCACACCGCGATGCCTGCTCTGGAAATCGAAATCATCAATAAACTGGGCTTGCATGCCCGAGCGTCGGCGAAGTTTGTCGGGGTTGCCGGTCTGTATCCCGATTGCACGATCAGAGTAGGTCGCACACCAGAATCAACGGTTGATGGCAAAAGCATCATGGCGATGATGATGTTGGCTGCTGGCAAGGGCACCAAGATTTATCTGAGTACCGAAGGCCACCAGGAACAGGAAGCGCTGGATGCGCTGGTGGCTTTGATCAATAACTACTTCGATGAAGGTGGTTGATCCTGCTGCGAGGGAGCATTGCTCCCTCGCCACAATTCAGCCCAACGCAGTATCCATCACCATCATCAGACAGAACCCGATCAGTAAACCAAGACTGGCCAGCTTGTCATGACCATTGCGTCGCGATTCCGGGATCACTTCGTGGGTCACCACCAGCAACATTGCCCCGGCCGCCAGCGCCAGGCCTAACGGCAACATCACCTGCGCCAGACTGACCAGCCAAGCGCACAGCAGCGCAAACACCGGTTCGACCAGTCCCGACGCCGCGCCGATCAAGAACGCCTTGACCCGCGACATCCCTGCCCCCGCCAACACCAATGCAATCACCAGACCTTCGGGTACGTCCTGCAAGGCGATGCCCATGGCCAGGCTGTCCGCATCCGGCATGCCGCCGCCAGCCGATACGCCGACCGCCATGCCTTCAGGGATGTTATGGGCAATGATGGCGAATACGAACAACCAGATCCGCGGTGGAATCACCGGATGCTCGACGGTGCCGATGAGCATTTCCGGTGACGAACCAGAAACCTTGCGATCCACCACATACAGGCCGAACGCACCGAGCATGATACCGAAGCAGATCAGGCCACTCGCCGCCCACGGTGTCAGGCCCAGACTCTCTGCGGCAGCAATGCCCGGGACAATCAGCGAAAACGCCGTCGCCGCCAGCATCACCCCGGCACCAAAACCCAGCAATGTATCGCTGAGCGCCTGCGGCATGCGCCGAATCACCAGCACCGGCACCGCTCCAAGCGCGGTGCCGAGCGCGCAGATTGCGCCGCCCTGCAACGCCCGCGATAACCGCGGCTCCAGATTCAGCCACTCCAGTCCGTGGGCTATCAGCAAGGTCATGCCCGCCAGCAGCAACAGCGACCCAACGGCGTAACGAAACATACGCCCACTTCCGACCGCCAGTGTTTCAGTGCCCATAGTCAACCTTGGATTGTTTTTATAGGGGACTTAAACCAGTGCGGCCTGATAGCGCGCAGCGACCTCAGGCCAATTGATCACGTTGTAAAACGCGTTGATGTATTCCGGGCGGCGGTTCTGATAACGCAAGTAATAGGCGTGTTCCCAGACGTCGAGGCCGAGAATCGGCGTGTTACCGTTCATCAGCGGACTGTCCTGATTACCACTGCTTTCCACAACCAGTTTTTTCTCCGGGGTTACGCTCAACCAGGCCCAGCCACTGCCGAAACGGGTCAGCGCAGCTTTGGTGAACGCCTCTTTGAAACTGTCGAGGCCACCCAGTTGTTCGTTGATGGCTTTGGCCAACGCGCCGTCCGGTTTGCCGCCACCGTTGGGCACCATGACTTCCCAGAACAACGAATGGTTGGCATGACCGCCGCCCTGATTGATCACCGCCGCGCGAAGTTTCTCCGGCAACTGCTGAACGCTGGCCACCAGTTTTTCCACCGACCACCCGGCGTACTCAGTGCCTTCTACCGCTGCGTTGAGGTTGTTGATGTAGGTCTGGTGATGCTTGGTGTAGTGGATTTCCATGGTCTGCGCATCGATGTGCGGCTCCAAGGCATCGTAGGCATAAGGCAAGGCAGGCAAGGTAAAAGCCATTTCAATGGACTCCATGGTGATGGGGGGCTGGTGCGCGGCGCGCATTACCGGTATCCGGGTGCAACAGACGCTGGGTGCGCGGGTATTCGCCGTGATCGCTGATGAAATTCAGCAGCTCCACGTAGGTCTTGCTGCTCTGGCGCAGCGCCGCTTCACGCAGCGCGAGGCGCTGACGTTCGTCCTGCATGGTCTGCAACAGCCGTTGATGGATAGCGCAGAGGTATTCGGCGCTTTCCTCCGGCTGATTCAGGCGCAGGTGCAGATCCGCCAGGTTGTGATGGGAAATGACACAGGCCGCCACCGCTTCGTCGGCATCGGCCCAGCGTTCGAACAGCACTTGCGCCAGGGCCAGCGCTTGCAGGTAAGCCTCACGGGCATCGATCAGCTCGCCCAACATGAAGCCGCGATTAGCCCGTTCGATCGTGCGTTTCCAGTGCTCCATGGTGAGCCTCCAAAGCGGTTGCGGGGGTTACACGCCGCCAGCGGTGAGTTTCTCGGGGTTGAGCAACTCTTCCAACTGACTGCGCGACAGGTCGGTGTGCTCCAGCGCAACGTCAATCACCGGGCGACCCTGTTTGTAGGCCTGCTTGGCGATTTCGGCGGCTTTTTGGTAACCGATGATCGGGTTGAGTGCGGTCACCAGAATCGGATTGCGCGACAGCGCTTCCTTGAGCCGCGACTCGTTGACCTTGAAGTTGGCGATGGCCTTGTCACCCAAAAGGCGACTGGAATTGGCCAGCAGTTCGATGCTGCTCAACAGGTTCTGGGCGATGATCGGCAGCATCACGTTCAGCTCAAAATTGCCTGACTGACCGGCGATGGTGATTACCGAGTCGTTGCCGATCACTTGGGCCGCAACCATGGCGGTGGCTTCCGGGATCACTGGATTGACCTTGCCCGGCATGATTGACGAGCCCGGTTGCAGGGCTTCGAGTTCAATTTCACCGAGACCTGCGAGTGGGCCGGAGTTCATCCAGCGCAGGTCGTTGGCGATTTTCATCAGCGACACAGCGATGGCCTTGAGCTGCCCGGAGACCGCAACAGCGGTGTCTTGCGAGCCGATCAGCGCGAACAGGTCTTTGCCTTGGGTGAACTGCACATGGGTCAACTGGCTCAGTTGACGGCTGAAACGCGCGGCGAATTCCGGATGCGCGTTGATCCCGGTGCCGACCGCCGTACCGCCCTGCGCCAGGGATTGCAGACTTGGCAGCAAGTCTTGCAAATGGCCGATGTTGGCCTTGAGTTGCTGCGCCCAACCATTGAGCACCTGGCTCATACGCACCGGCATCGCGTCCATCAAATGCGTACGTCCGGTTTTGACGTGGTGATGCACTTGCTCGGCTTTGTGCTCGATGACCTGCACCAGATGCAACAGCGCCGGCAGCAATTGTTCGTGCAGGGCCAGTGCGGCACTGACGTGGATGGTGGTCGGGATGATGTCGTTGCTGCTCTGGCCGCAATTGACGTGATCGTTGGCATTGACCGGCTCGCCGAGCAGGCGGCTGGCCAGGGTGGCGATCACTTCATTGGCGTTCATGTTGGAGCTGGTACCGGAGCCGGTCTGGAAAATATCCACCGGGAAATGCAGCATGAAATCGCCTTCAAGCAGGCCTTGCGCCGCGTCGCTGATGGCTTTGCCCTGAGCGGCGCTGATCTGATTGAGTTCGACGTTGGCCCGGGCCGCGGCGGCTTTGGCCAGGATCAATGCGCGGATGAATTGCGTCGGCATCGGTTTGCCGCTGATCGGGAAGTTATCCACTGCGCGCTGGGTTTGCGCGCCGTAGAGAGCGTCCACCGGCACCTGCAGTTCGCCCATGCTGTCGCGCTCAATACGAGTCTTGGTCATCGGTAAATCCTTGGACTAATTCAATGAGAGGAATCGAGGGTTGCAACTCGCAGGTCGCCAGTTGCCAGGTGTAGCGTTGCCAGCGTTTGAGCCGGCATTTGCACAGCGACAGGCGCTCCATTTCACGCAAGGGGCGCCAGGCTTGATCGAGACAAAGGCTGCGCCAGTGCCACGGCAACGCGATGTCGGTGGCCGTGTCGAGCAGCAATCGGAAGGAAGTTTCAGCGACAGTCCACGGTGAGGTGGCCGTGCAACAAAACAGATACCGGCCTTCGGCCAGGTAATGTTCGATCAGGCGCGGTTCGTCAGGATCCATCGCGCATCGGATCTGACGACTCATCCAGCGCCAGCTTTCGAGGTACGGCTGCTCGTGCAAGGCAGAACTCATGATCCCGGGCTCATTCGATAATGAGATTTATTATTAGATGATAATGAGAACCAACACAAGGCCTTCCATTGTGGGCGCGAGCTTGCTCGCGAATGCGGCGGATCAGCCGAAATCAATGTGGACTGACACGACGCTTTCGCGAGCAAGCTCGCTCCCACAGGAATCAAGTGTCTAGTCCTGAAATAGGTTTACACCTTTTTCACCCCAACGCCCGATGCACCGCGTCGGGCGTTTTGTATTTTAAGGACAGGTGCGGTCGC
>NZ_JBIWAL010000066.1:0-25288 GCF_044760045.1 Pseudomonas sp. NPDC098747
GCGATCATCGTCGCCATCAACAACAAAATGCACAACTGCCAGGATCCAGGCAACTCGCACTTCACCCACCTGGAAGAAGTGCAGTTCACCTACCGCAAAATCACCTGGACTCACGAAGTATCCGGTACTTCGGGTTCCGATGACTGGCGTGCTCCAGTCGTTTAATTACGGCTGATGTTGTATTCGCCCCGGTCGGTATGGCTGATCGGGGTGGATTGACCTAAAGAATTCTTGCGTGCATCACTCTTGTTGACTGATGACCGACGCAGCATTGCGCGAGGAACAAGGGATGTTCTCACCGGCCAACCAGCCTCATTTCAATCTGACCATCGATGGCATCGACAGCGATTTCCAGGTGCTGTCATTCACCGGTCGGGAGGCACTCAACACACCCTTCGAGTTCGAACTGGAACTGGTCAGCGAAAAAGCGTCGATCAACCTCGAAAGCGTGCTGCATAAACTGGCGTTTCTTCAGTTGTCCCCGACCGGTACTGGCATTCATGGACTGGTCTACAGCATCGCTCAGGGCGAGGCCGGCAAACGCCTGACGCGCTACAAGATCTCCCTGCGCCCGCAACTGGCGTACCTCGCGCACCGAGTCAATCAGCGGATCTTCCAGCAGATGACCGTGCAGCAGATCATCAGCAAGGTGCTGGAAGAACACGGCATCCTCGCCAGCGATTATCACTTCCAGCTCAGTGCGATTTATCCCGAGCGCATCTACTGCGTGCAGTACGACGAGTCGGATCTGCATTTCATACAGCGCCTTTGCGAGGAAGAGGGTATTCACTACCACTTCCAGCACACGTCCAGCGGCCACAAACTCACCTTCGGCGATGACCAGACGGTGTTTCCGAAACTCACCCCCGTGGCCTATCAGCAGGACTCCGGGCTGGTCGCCGACACCCCGGTGGTCAAGCGCTTCGGTCTGCGCCTGGCTACCCGTACCAGCCGCACTACGCGGCGCGATTATGACTTCGTCAAACCGAAGATCGAGCTGGAAAGCGATGCCAAAAGCAGCGCTCAGCCGGACCTGGAAGATTACGATTATCCGGGCCGATTCGTTGACCGTGACCGCGGCAAACATCTGGCTAATCGCGCGCTGGAACGCCATCGCAGCGACTACCGTCTGGCCGAAGGTAGCAGCGACCAGCCAATTCTCGTCAGCGGGCATTTTCTAGCCCTGACCGAGCACGCCAACCCGACGTGGAACGACTTGTGGCTGCTCACTGAAATCTTCCACGAAGGCAAGCAGCCGCAAGTGCTGGAAGAGTCGGTGACTAGCGACACCACGGACAATAAGGACGATTTCCACCAGGGCTACCGCAACCGCTTCAGCGCGATCCCGTGGGATGTGCCGTACCGTCCGCCGCTCGATCACCCGAAACCGAAAGTCCTCGGCACCCAAAGTGCCGTGGTCTGCGGCCCGGAAGGTGAAGAGATCTACTGCGACCAGTACGGCCGGGTGAAGGTGCAGTTCTTCTGGGATCGCGAAGGCAAGCACGACGACATGACCAGTTGCTGGATGCGCGTCGCGTCGAGCTGGGCCGCCGAAACCTTCGGTTCGATCAATATTCCGCGAGTCGGCATGGAAGTCTTGATCACCTTCCTTGAAGGCGATCCCGACCAGCCGCTGATCACCGGCTGCTTGTACCACGGTGCGAATCTGCCGCCGTACAAACTGCCCGACTTCAAGACGCTGGCCACGGTCAAAAGCAAGGAATACAAGGGCAGTCGCGCCAACGAACTGCGGATCGACGACACCACCAGCGAGATCAGCATTGCGCTGCGCAGCGATCACGGCGCGAGTGCGATCAACCTCGGTTATCTGACTCATCCACGGCCGAGTGGTGGTCAGCCGCGTGGTGAAGGTTTCGAATTGCGCACTGACCGCCACGGCGCAGTACGTGCCGGTGCCGGTCTGCTGATCACCACCGAGCCACGTCCGAACGAATCGAAACATCACAAGGATCTGCCGGAAACCGCCGAACGCCTCGCCACCGCCAGCGACCAGCAGGACGGCTTCGCGGTGCAGGCCAAGGAATTGCAAGCGCAGGAAGCGGGCGATCAGGATGACGTGGCCAAGGCCTTGCACGCGCAGCATCAAGGCGTGCTCGGCAGCGGCCCGGCGAACATGACCGCCAATGAGTTCCCGGAATTCACTGAACCGCATCTGGTGCTGGCCAGTCCGGCAGGCATCGCTCTGACTACGCCACGATCCAGCCACATCGCCACCGGCGAACACCTGGCGCTGAGCAGCACCGGGCACACCAGCCTGTCGATCGGCAAACGTCTGCTGGCCAGTGCCAGTCGCGGCATGCGCCTGTTCGTTCAAAGCATGGGTTGGCGTCTGGTAGCCGCGTCCGGCGACATCGACGTGCGTGCGCTCAAGGACAGCATCAATCTGCTGGCCAAACTCAACATCACCGCCAATGCCGACCGCATCACCATCACCGCCAAGACCGAATTGGTGATCCAGGGTGGCGGCAGCGCCACGACCTACAACGCCGGCGGCATCACCCACGCCACCAGCGGCCCGTACACCGCCCACGCGGCGAACTTCGCCTACACCGGCGCGAAAAGTCTGGCCGGGGTATTCCCGGAACCACCAAAACCCGGCAAGGGCAACCTCGAACTGTTCAACCAATACGCCGGGCGTCAGGGCATCAAAGAGGGCGATTACGAAGTCATCGACGCCCTGGGCAAAAGCATCAAGGGCAAGCTCGACGCCAAGGGTTTCGCCAGCGTCTCTGGCGCCGCACCGGGGCCCGCGCGTGTGTTGTTCGGCAAGGATCCGGCAGACACCTGGAGCGACGGAAGCTACATCGGCAAGCCGGAATGGCCGTTGAATCCGCCAGGCGCGGAAGGCGTGCCGAGTCAGGTGCAAACCATGGTCGCGCAGGCATTGCCAACGAAGAACTGGGACATGCTGGAGAAGGGCAAGGGCATAGCTCAAACAGGGATGAGTGCGGTGCAGACGGCCCAAGGTGCGATGCAAACGGCGCAGCAGGTGAAAGGAGCAGTGCAGGGTGGTGTGGCCGGACTGCCGAAACTGGCGAGCGCGGCGATGCCGAGTGCTTCTAGTGTTCTGAGCCTGGCGAGCAAGACGGGCAAGTTGCCGACGCTGCCGGCGCCAACGCTTGCGAAACCTTCCTTGAAAACTCCGGGGTTGTTGGCGGGTGAGGTGTTGGTATGACGACTGAGAATGCTGTGAAACGGCAGCCTCAGGTTGCCATTGTTCCGCTCAACACGATCGACATCAAAGACGTCGGGCGCGGTGCCGCGAGATTTGACGCCTGGCTGAAATCCATCAGTGGTGGTGTAGTCACGCTGGATCGAATCAAAAACGTCGCGGGCGCTTTGCCTGTGGTGGGCAACATCATGGCGCTGGTCGATGCGCTGGGCGATATCGTCACGTTGTCCAAGAGCAAGCGACGCGAACTGTTGGATTGGGTCAGTCTGGGCATCAACCTCATCGGCGTATTACCCGCACCACCTACAATGGCATCGGCGCGGATGACCTTGCGTCCGACCTTGGCACTGGTGCGCCAAGAGCTGCGCAACAGCGCCAAGATGTTGCTGGGCGACTCGTTGATCGAAGTGCTGATCGGCCACTTGAACGCTACCATCGTTGGTACGATCGATGACTTCGTAAAAAAGGCTCAGCCTAAGTTAGCTGGCATTCTTGATGATGCCGGCACGCTCGGTAAAAACGCCGTAAACGAGATCGCTAAGGGTCTGGAAACCGTAGTCAACGGCAAACTCGACGCCAAAGGCGACCTCAATGCTGCAGGCGCCAAAATGAGTGCTGCCGGCGGACAATTACTGCATAACCCCAAGGCCGCCATCGGCAATATTTTTGGCGCGGCTTTCAGTGCCTATAAAGCTGTAGGTAAAGGTGCGGCCAATAGCGCCGCTAAGAATCTGCTGCCGCAAAGTGCCAAAGCTTTGGTGCTTAGTCACACGTCCACATTGCGTGCACTGGGCGCAGAGATGCAGACCCAATTAAAAAAACTGGGTAATCCAGGTGTGCAACATTCGATCGGTTGGCTCCTGCAGATGCTGGCGGGGTCTGTGGTGACCTGGCGCAAGCGTCGGTCACATGGACAGGGCGCCAGCGTCAAGCCGGCGGCGACCAGCAAGGCCCAGCACAGGGCGGGAGAGGGTCGTCTGGAGGCCACGAGTCGCCAAGCGCCGGCGACAGGTGCCGCCAACGGCAAGAAAAACGGCGCGTGCCCGACCACGTGCCACAGCATCAACTTTGCGATGGGCTCCGAGTCAGTAAGTCATACCGATTTCTCCCTGCCAGGCCCATTTCCTATCGAATGGGTGCGCACCTATAGTTCCCGGTTTGACGCTTTTGACGATAGCGAACTGGGGGCTCGGTGGGTGACAGAGTTCACTACCCGGTTTGACTGCAAGGATGATGGTCTAGTTTTTTTTGGAGCCGATGGTCGTAGCCTCGATTTCCCACTGCCCAAGGTAGGTCTCTTTCACTATGACGCCGTTGAAAATCTCACGCTGGTTCGCTCCGGTGAGGATCAACTGCTCGTCTGCTTCGGTTTTGAGCGCAAGGAAACTTATGTCCGTCGTGGTCGTTCCTACTGGCTGACGGACGTCAAAATGCGCAGTGGAGCAGGGCTGATGCTGCACTACGAGCATCGTCACGGGGATCTCTTAGTATTATCCGATCTGATTACCTACCAAGGTGACGTTACGCAAGTCCACCTACACGTCGGAACCTTGATAGACGATCAAGGACGACTGGCAGGCCTCTGGGAAATTCGTGACGGTGCTCCTGTTCGCCAATTGTGTAACTACCAATACGATATCCATGGCGACTTGGTCCAGGCACAAGATGAAAACGGTGCTGCCTGGAGTTATCAATATCAGCATCACCTCCTGACTCGATATACGGATCGCACCGGCCGCGGTTTGAATTTGGAGTGGGATGGTCAAACATCGCAAGCGAAGGCTGTGCGGGAGTGGGCTGATGACGGCAGTTTCGATACCCGTCTCGAGTGGGACGAAAACATCCGTCTGACTTACGTCACTGATGCTTATGGCAACGAGACTTGGCATTACTACGACATCAAGGGATATACCTACCGGATTCGTTATGCCGATGAACGTTCGGAGTGGTTCTTCCGCGATGATGCGAAGAACATCGTTCGTCACGTTCACACAGATGGCACCACCGACCAATACAGCTATGACGAGCGCGGTAATTTGCTCGAACATATCAGTCCGGATGGCAGTGTCGCTCACTACGCTTACGATGATCTCAACCAACTGATCAAGGTAAGTGATGCAGAAGGTGGTCAGTGGCAACGTGCTTACGATGATGCCGGCAATTTGGTGGAGTCCGTCGATCCGCTTGGGAATAAGACGGAGTATGCCTACGACAAAGCAGGTCAGTTAACCGCTATCAAGGACGCAATCGGCAACGAAAAAGCGCTTGAGTACAACGTTGCTGGTCAGGTTCTGAAATATACCGATTGCTCTGGCAAGACAAGCGAATGGGAATACAACGATCGCGGTCAGATGATTTGTTTTACCGACGCTGCAGGGCAAAGCACCGAGTATCAGTACAAAGCTGGACATATCGCCTTGATTACGCATCCAGATAAGGCCGAAGAGCGATTCGAGCGTGATGCCGAAGGGCGTCTGCTTGCTCATGTTGACGGTCTGGATCGCTGTACGACATGGAGCTATAACGCCGCCGGGTTAGTTGCCGAGCGAGTAGACGCCTGCGAGCAAACGCTTCGTTACCGTTGGGATCGGCTAGGCCGTCTTATAGCGCTGGAAAACGAAAACGAGCAGCGCACCCAATTTCACTATGATCCTGTCGGAAGGTTGCTTGAGGAAAAAGGATTCGATGGCGTTGCTACGCGCTATCAGTACGACTCTGAGAGCGGGCGTTTGGCGAGAGCCATCAGCGGTGAGCGCGTCATTTCGATGTCGTTTGACCCCATGGGACGGCTTGTCGAACGCCATGCGAGCTTGGGCAGTACGACTCAAAGTGAATCCTTTGCGTATGACGGTAACGGCAACATGGTTTTGGCCACGAATGACCAAAGCCGATTGCTGTGGTTCTATGATTTGGCCGGTAATCTGATCAGAGAGCATCAGCATTATCAGAGTCTGGATGCACCGCTCGTTGCAATCTGGAGGCACGAGTACGATCCCCTCAACCAGTGTGTCGCTACGACCCGCCCGGATGGTCACCGGGTGAGTTGGTTGACGTACGGCAGTGGGCATTTGCTTGCGTTAAAACTGGATGATCATGAGCTGGTCGGTTATGAGCGAGATGATCTACATCGTGAGGTCGTTCGTCATCAAGGCAATCGGCTGCGCCAGATTCAAAAGTGGGACCCGGCAGGTCGCCTGCAGGAGCAATTGCTAGGCCGAAGTGATGACAATTCCACTTTGTTGAAGCGCGAATACAAATACGATGCGGTCGGCCAGTTGACCGAGCTAAACGACACGCGTCGCGGACCGCTGACCTATCGTTACGATCCAGTCGGGCGACTGATCAGTGCAGCAAGCCGCCTCGGGGTTGAAAAATTCGCTTTCGATCCTGCCAGTAACCTGCTCGATGAGAAGGTGACAGAAGTACGCCGGCCTCTTGATCAGGCCCCAATACGTAGTCGGTTGGTAGACAATCTTCTACGTGAATACGTCGGCACCCATTACGAGTACGACGATCGTGGCAATCAGACGCTGCGTTGGCAGAATGGTCAACGCAGTCGATTGCAATGGGACCTGTTCGATAGGTTGGTTCATTTCGAGGATGATCGTCTCTCGGTCAAATACGCCTACGACGCCTTGGGTCGCCGGCTTTATAAGCATTCAACCGCCCATTATACAAATCGTCCTGAAGCAGGTTCCCACTGGAATAAAAATGAGCAGGAACGTATTCAGCGTTTGCTTGGCTGCGGCCTGACTTTGTACGGGTGGGACGGAGATAATCTTTCTTGGGAAAGCAGTCCTGCGCCCATCGATGGGGGGACTGGTCGGACTGTCCATTACGTTTATGAACCCGGCATGTTTGTTCCGGTGGCTCAAGCGCTCAGACACGCCTCGATTGATCTGTTAAGCCAGCCTGAATATGTCGGTGGCGAGAGTCTTGAAGATGACCCGCTTTGGAGTCATGTACCCAAAGCACAACCGTTTGATGCCTTGGCTTGGTATCAGTGTGACCATTTAGGCACACCACTAGAGCTTACCGATCAGGACGGTCAGGTCGCCTGGAGCGCTCAATACAAGGCGTGGGGACAGGCAAAAGAACAGACATCAGCCTCAGCAGTACGGCATGGGCTTAGCAATCCAATTCGTTTCCAAGGTCAGTACCACGATCACGAAACAGGCTTGCACTACAACCGATACAGGTACTACGACCCCCATGTAGGTCGCTTCATCTCAAAGGACCCGATAGGTCTGATGGGTGGCATAAACCTACATCAATACGCACCAAACCCAACCCAATGGGTGGACCCTTTAGGGCTGGTGAAGAAACCGCCATCCAAACGCGCCCTAAAAGACGGCGCTGGAGCATCGCCCAAAGATATCGCTGCGAGTAAGGTCGGCGGAGGCAGTCGAAAAGGGCAGGCAGCGTGTCGCAAAAAACTCATCGATAAAAGTAAACCGGTGGGCGTTTACAAGTGCTGGCGGTGTGGCCATTCCTCTAACAACCCTGATGACATGCACCTGGGGCACAAAAATGTGGCGACCTCAAATGGCGGCAACCTGGCCGATGTCAACGTAGAACTTGAGGGCGCTTCGTGTAACCTGAGTGCGGGAAATAGCGGTTACGTGAAAGAAGGGATGTCGTGTGTCGAACGTGGAAGTTGTGGAGCGCCATATGGACGATAAAGAATTGCCTGTACTGATTCAGGTGTTTGTATCAGATGACGGTGACCCTGTATTCGAGGAGCTCCCTGCAATTGCGATGGGGCAGGATACTTATGAGCTGTTGTCTTCACCTGGTCTGGCGTTGAATTTGGCTCGAGGTGATGTCATCTCGATAAAAAACAAAAACACGCACGCTGAAGTCCTCAAGCGCGGAGGGAATTTTTGTATTCATATCTACGCTGATTTCCTCCCCGAGGAGGTCATTGCCCAGCTCGAAACTGATGTCGGTAACGAACTCGGCGGAACGCTTGATGGCGTTTTCGAAGGCAATTTGTCATTGGCTGTGCCGTCGAGCAACGGGATGGACAGAATCAATGAGTTTTTTGATCGCCTCCGCGAGAAAACCGGCCTCGAATGGTATTACTCCAATGTCTACAAGAACATTGATGATGAAGAAGATGAAACGCTACTTAATTGGTGGCTGCAAAGCTGACTGACCTGACGGAAGCGATCTGGTGACGGCCACCGAAGCTTGGCTGACCAAGCTTCGACAAACACAAAAGGTCGGCCAGACCTGCTAAACGAAGTGTGAGGTCAAAGGGCGCGTGAAGATCGGCAGTGATTAGAACGCGCTGTATCGGCCAGCCAAAAAATATGAATGGGTGCGACCCTGTTTTCAACGCTTGACGGGCCGATACGAAATTAAGATTTAGTCAAAGGAGTGACACCATGAAAGATGTAATCCGCTTGGGCGACTCCACCACTCACGGTGGCAAGGTGCTCGAAGCCTTCTCTCAAACCGACGTTAACGGCAAGCCTATTGCTGGCGTCGGTCACAAGGTTAGCTGTCCGCTTTGCAAAGGGGTTTTCCCAATTGCCGAGGGCAGCAGCACCTACACCGTTGGTGGCACGCCCATCGCTCTGGACGGTATGAAAACTGCCTGTGGCGCCGCGCTTATTGCGAGCGGTCCGAAAGGCGCAGTGATCAGCTGATCGACCTGACTACATCTAGGTTTCATTGCTAACGAGCGGTGACGTGTAGTCGCACCCCTCAATGAATATGAGCCTCATGACATCCCTGAATTCCCGAGCCTGCTGGCTGGTAAGACGCTTCCATGACGACCAATACCGCTGTTGCAACCAAACGTGAACCACAAGTCGCCGTTGTTCCCCTGAATCTGATCATGGTGGAAGACGTGGGTCGCAGTGCGGCTCAATTCGATGCCTGGTTACGAGAAATCAGTGGCGATCTGGTGACATTGGAGCGCATCAAGACGGTCGCCGGCGCGCTACCTGTTGTCGGCAACATCATGGCGCTGGTCGATGCGCTGAACGATGTTGTGACGCTCTCGAACAGCCCAAGACAAGATCCTCTTAACTGGGTCAGTCTGGGGATCAATCTGATCGGTGTCTTGCCGATGCCGCCGAACATGGCGGCTGCCCGCATGAGCTTGCGTCCGACGCTTTTCCTTGTTCGTCAGGAGGTTGCCAAGGTCGGCAAATTGGTGCTGGGTGATGCGTTGATCAACGTGGTGATCGGACATTTGAACGCAGATATTGTGGGCGAAATCGATGACTTCGTTAAGCAGGCACAAGCCAAACTCAAGGAGTTGCTCAGTGATGCAGGGAAGTTGGGCGAAAAAATCCTCAACGAAATTGCCAGCGGCCTGGAAATGGTTGTAAACGGGCAGCTCGATGCCAAAGGCAGTTTGAAAGCAGCGAAGCAGATGGCGAGCGCTGCCAGCGATCAGTTGCTTCATGATCCCTTGAGAGCAATCAGCAATATCTTTGGCGCCACCGCGAACGTTTACAACGCGGCGGGCAAAGGCTTGGCTAACAGTGCGGCGGAACATCTCTTGCCGGAACAAGCCAAGAAAAAAATTCTTGCCCATACGGAATCGCTGCGCGCCATGGGGCCTGAACTATGTAAGCAGTTGAACAACTTGAGTGACCCGGCCGTCCAAAGCTCTATTGGCGCGCTGTTGGTGGTGCTGGCCAGCGCCGTTGCAGCGTGGCGTATGCGAAATACGCACGGGCAGGGCGGTAATGTCAAACCAGGCATGACCAGTCAGTCCCGACGCGTTGCCAGCGACGGCAAAGTTGAAGTTAGCCGGGGTGAGTCGAAGCCGAAGTCGCGCCCCAATGACGAAAAAAACGAAGTGTGTCCCGCGACCTGCAAGCGCATCAACTTTGCCATGGGGACAGAGACGTTTGATCACTCGGATTTCAGCTTGCCCGGCGCATTCCCCATTGATTGGACCCGCACGTATTGCTCAGACCTGAGCGCTTATGATTCGGGCATTTTGGGTGCGCGCTGGATCACCCCGTTCACCACTCGCATCGATGAGCAGGACGATGGGCTGGTGTTCTACGATGCCGACGGTCGAAGTCACACCTATCCGTTACCCAAGATTGGCCAGTTCCATTACGACGCGATTGAAAACATCACCTTGCTGCATGTCAGCGAGGGACAGTTGCTGCTATGTCGCGGGTTCGAGCGTAAGGAAACCTACAGCCGTCATGGGCAAAGTTACCTGCTGGTAGGTGTTGTGTTGCGCAGTGGTGCCGGAATCATGCTGCACCATGAGCATCGTCACGATGAGGTCCCCGTGTTGTCCGACCTGATTACCTATCAGGAAAATGACATCACCAAGGTACATCGACATCTCGGTACGCTGATTGATGCGCATGGCCGGTTGACCGGTCTTTGGGAGATCCGTGATGGGGCGCCACAACGTCAGCTGTGTGCTTATGAATATGATGTGCAGGGCGACCTGGTTCTCGCCCAGGATGAGAATGGGGCGGCTTGGTCGTATCAATATGAGCATCACCTGATCACGCGCTATACCGACCGAACCGGGCGCGGGATGAACTTGCATTGGCAGGGCGCCGGCGCCGATGCCAAGGCGGTGCGCGAGTGGGCCGATGACGGCAGTTTCGACACACGTCTGGAATGGGACGAGAACATTCGTCTGACGTATGTCACGGATGCTCACGGCAACGAGACGTGGCACTACTACGACAGCTTGGGCTACACGTATCGCATTCGTCACGCCGACGGTTTGTCGGAGTGGTTGTTCCGTGATGAGGCGAAAAACGTAGTCCGGCATGTGCATCCGGATGGGGCCACCGATCGCTATAGCTACGACGAGCGTGGCAATCGGCTTGAGCATATTCGCGCCGATAACAGCGTGGTGCACTTCGCCTATGACGACCACGACCAACTGATCAAAATCATGGACGCAGAGGGCGGGCTGTGGCTGCGCGCCTATGACGATGCCGGCAACCTGGTTGAAACGGTCGATCCGCTCGGCAACAAGACTGAGTACGCCTACGACAAAAAAGGTTTGCCGATTGCCATCAAGGATGCCAATGGCAATGAGAAGACCCTCGAATACAATGACGCGGGACAATTACTCAAATATGTCGATTGCTCAGGCAAGACAGGCGCATGGGAGTATGACGATCGCGGCTTGATGATCTGCGCAACCGACGCCGCAGGGCAGAGCACCGAGTACGAGTACAAGTCTGGGCAAGTAGCGCTCCTCAGGCACCCGGACAAAACAGAGGAGCGTTTTGAGCGCGATGCTGAGGGTAGGCTTCTGGCTCATGTCGACGGGTTGGATCGCTGTACAACCTGGAGCTACACGGCGGCGGGTTTCGTCGAAGAACGAGTGGATGCTGCCGAACAGACTTTACGGTATCGGTGGGATCGCCTGGGACGTTTGCAGGCGCTGGAGAACCAGAACGAGCGCTCGGCACAATTCCTCTATGATCCTGTCGGACGATTATTAACGGAAACAGGCTTTGACGGGCGCCTGACTCGCTATCAGTACGACATCTCTTCTGGACGACTTTCAACGGTCGCGACCGGTGACCGCGTTGTGAAGGTAGCGTACGACGAGATGGGGCGTGTGACGGAGCGTCTTGCGTCGCTTGGCGATCAGTCTCAGGCGGAGCGTTACGCCTATGACGGCAGGGGCAACATGATCCTTGCCAGTAACGCGGACAGCAAAGTGCAGTGGTTCCATGATCCTGCTGGCAATATGGTGCGCGAGCATCAGCATTATCTTGCTTTGGAGAAACCACTGGTTGCTGTCTGGCAGCACGAATACGACGTACTTAACCAACGCATGGCCACGATCCGTCCTGACGGTCATCGGGTCAGTTGGTTGACCTACGGCAGCGGTCATCTCTTGGCGTTGCGTCTGAACGAGCATGAGCTCCTTGGCTATGAGCGGGATGACATGCATCGCGAAGTGGCTCGGCACCAAGGCAATCGTCTGGTGCAGACGCAGAGGTGGGATCCGGCCGGACGCCTGCAAGAGCAACTGTTGGGTCGCAGTGACGACAAGTCGGTTTTGCTTAAGCGTGAGTACTCCTACGATGCTGCAGGACAGCTGAACGAAATCAACGATACGCGCCGTGGACAATTGTCCTACCGCTATGATCCGGTCAGCAGACTGCTAAGCGCAGTCAGTCGGATGGGTGTTGAAACGTTCGACTTTGACCCGGCAGGTAACCTGCTTGATGAGAAAGCAGCCGAGAGCCGGCGGCCTTTGGAGTTGACTCCACCACGCAGCAAGTTGGTCGATAACCTGTTGCGCGAGTACGCAGGTACTCACTACGAATACGATGAGCGCGGTAATCAGATCAAGCGTTGGCGCGATGGTGCCTTCAGCCAGATGCGTTGGGATCTGTTTGATCGGCTGGTGCATTTCGAGGATGCCAAGCTTTCGGTGGAATTTGTCTACGACGCTCTTGGGCGACGGTTGCTGAAGAATTCGCGAGTGCACTACAAGCAGCGGCCGGCAGCGGGCTCACTCTGGAATAGCGCAGAACACGCACGTTTGCAGCGGGAACATGGCTGTGGCTTCACCCTGTACGGTTGGGATGGCGATAACCTGGCTTGGGAAAGCCGCGCTGCACAACAGGATGGTGAAGCGGGGCGCACGATCCATTATGTATTTGAACCGGGAACGTTCATTCCTGTAGCTCAGGCGATGTCAAATCACTCCATCAATCTGATGGGGTTGCCTGATTATGACGAAGACTACAGCTTGGAGGATGATCCGCTCTGGAATCGTTCCGCGGTATCGCCCCCAATCGATGTATTGAATTGGTACCAATGCGATCACTTGGGCACGCCTTTGGAAATGACCGGTCAGAACGGTGACGTCGTATGGAGCGCTCAGTACAAGGCCTGGGGTGAGATACGGGAGGAACGGTCGCGTTGGGCGAAGCAGCAGGGCATTGCAAACCCTGTTCGATTCCAAGGGCAGTACCATGATCATGAGACGGGGCTGCATTACAACAGGCATCGCTACTACGACCCGTCAGTGGGACGTTTCATAAGTCAGGATCCTATTGGTTACGAAGGGGGGCTCAACCTTTACCAGTATGTACCTAACCCTATTGGGTGGACTGACCCGCGCGGGCTGGCTCGTCAAAAAGGAATTACGCCAAACAACAAAGGCACACGCACTACAATTGAGTCGGGTAATCTGCAAGCACCAGAAGTTGGATACAGCACGAAAGCAGGTGGGGAAGGTATTCAGCATCCTGTGGTTCAAGAACTCTATGAATCGATACCAGACGATCAACGTTCTCCTTTTATTCATGGACACTGCGGAGAAGCGGATGCGCTGAGTAAGATTGCCAAGGCAAACGATGTCAAATCTGTCGAAGCTTTGAGAGATATTACGAACGGTTCAACATCTACGACCGTAAGGAATGATGGTAAACAGTTGAAATTTTGCCGATCTTGCGCTCAAGTTATGGGTAAGCTCGGCGTATGTGATGGAGTTAAAGAATGAGCGATGAAAAAGAAATTGAAGAAATCGAAAATCTTGAGACGCGTCTCCTTGCCACCGGCGTATCCATTAATCAACTAGTGCGGTGTTACGCGGGTTTTTTGCTTCATCTGATTGAGGGGGGCGCTTTAAGTAGCATTTCTTCTGCAAAACTCGATCTTATGTCTAACTACCTGAGTAAAGCCGTAACCCCTGGCGTAGTTGAGTCTAGTCAGGAGCAAAGGAAGGTTTTTTTTGTCGAACTTTGGCCAATCGAAAGGCAATACAGAGAATCCGATCCGGTATTCGCGAATTTCGTACGATGTGTAATCTGTTGCTTCGGAAATGAGGAAGACTGGGAGCAGGATGATACTGGAGAGGCCACTCCTTTATGGTTTTTTCTTTTCTATATCAAGAAGGTATGTCCCGAAATAAAAAACAAATTTTTACAGTATTTCGAAGGTGCTGTTAGTGAGCGTAGATTATCTGAGTAGGTAGGCTTTAGCTGTCGGCAATTATTTGCGCGACAGTCGAAAGGTCCTTGCCACTGAAAACATTGGTCAACTAATACCCCCCACGAACGGCAGTTCTCGGCCAATTGCTGCCTGTCGCGAAGGGTAGCTATTGACTGGCTAATCTGCGCCCGATACATCGTTGCACAATGACATTCGCACGAGTTCAAAATACCTCCGTTCCGTCATGTATTTGCAATGAAATCATGCGGGTTTTGCGACGGAAATAGGACGTAACAGAGTGCTTCTAAACCCGGGGCGATTCACAGCTGTTTTAATGATGGAAAATTGATTTAAGGAAAATCGATGTCTGTGTTTTGTCAGATCATGGATAAATCTGAGAGTGGTGGTTGCGGGTGCAAGATCCCGTCCAGTGTGTTGACGAAGATCCTGTCGCTGTCTTCGCCTGTCTCGGCAGCTCACGCTGTGGCTCACGTCTGATGAGGTTGGTGACTTCAGGCTCGGCGTACCTGGACGTCGACGCCTATGCCTGTTGCATTGCGTACGCCGAGCTGTTGAGTCTCAAGGCGTTGACGCTCGGGCCGTCAGCAGCGCTCCGCTCAATGCCAGCATTTCCATACCGTGCTCGGATGGCAATCATCTCTGGACGATTATCTGCCGAGAGCGGGGGATGAGTTGGTGTTGGTGGACGTCTCCGACTATCACCATTTCGACCCGGTGGTGGTTCTTGAGCAGGTGGTGGAAATCATCGAACATCACCCAGACTTTGAAAACTATTGGGTGCAGAAGCTAGGATCTACCGCAGACATCTTGCCGATAGGCGCAGCGGCAACTCTGATTTTCCAGCGTTGGGAAGCGGCAGGGCTGTTGCCGTTGATCAGCAGAAAAAGTGCTGCGTTGTTGGCCACGGCGATTCTGGGCAATACCCTGAATTTCACAGGGCAGTTGACCACCCAATTGGATATCCGGGCTTATGAAGTCCTCGCACGGCGGGCGAAACTGGAAGCGGACTGGCCCGAGCGATATTTTCTAGAGTGTCAGGCCACTATCGAGTCCGACCTGACGGGTGCGTTGGCTGTTGATATGAAGCGGCTGAAGGTCGATCGCAACCTGCCGCAGGTTTTCGCGCAGATGGCGGTGTGGGATGTCAGCGCGTTGAGAGGTGCTGGCCAAGCGTCATGCGCTGTACCAGCAAGCCCGCAATCAACACCCACATCGCTGGTTAGGTGCGACGCACAATTGGCAGCACATCGGCACTGTCACACTCAATCCAGAAAGGGAGCAGAAGGCACTGAAAGTAGCGGCGTAAAATACGGCTGACGCGACAACTACCTTGCAAAGCGCTGATAGCGAGTGTAGAAAGAGCAGAAAGAGCAGAAAGAGCAGAAAGAGCAGAAAGTGTAGAACTATATTTAAAAATTAAATAGTGGATGGGGATGGTTATGGCTGAAGGGAATCAGGCTGTGGGGAAAGTGTGGGCTTTAATTGTTGATGGTAGTGACAGGCGCGAAAGTAATGATCGTCTTGTCTCCCCCCGTTTACTTGCCCGGCAGCTCGGTATGAGTGCTCTCTGTTACGCCGGTGTGTATAGGGTGGCGTATGCGTGAGTTCATAACATTCGATGCGGCGGAACCTGCTTTAGTTGCCCGTAGGCGCACCGCCCGTGCTTTGTGTTCCTCCATCAGCAGTAACCCTGATGATCGGGAGCCGCTTTATAAACTCCTGTTCGGGTCAGTGGGTGATGGATTTGAACAGTGGGGCAATTTCTTTTGTGAGTTTGGTTCGAACATAAACATTGGTGAAGGTGTTTTTATTAATGCCAATGGGGTGTTCCTCGATGCGTTTGAAATAAACATCGGGAACCGTGTTTTTATCGGGCCTCATGTCGGTATTTATACCTCTAACCACGCCAAGGATCTTGAGCAGCGGCGTCGTTATATAGAGTCGGGTGCACCTGTGGTCATTGAAGATGATGTCTGGATTGGTGGCGGCGCAACAATCTTGCCGGGCGTCACAGTGGGTAAGGGGTCAATTATCGGCGCGGGTGCTGTCGTGGCAAAGTCGGTCCCGCCACACAGTAAAGTGCTGGGCGCTGGTTCTCAGGTTTATCCGATCTAACTAATAGAAGGCTAAAAGGGATGTTTGTCTATCAGTCACGCGTGAAAGATCAAATTGTTGGTTCTGTTAAAGATGTCAGTGTTCATGCAGAGGGTGGCATCTACACGGATGCGATTTCGGGCATGTTTAACGTACCGTTCGGGTATTCGTGCGACCTCATCAAGCAGCATATTTCCAAGACGTTGACGGATCTGCCTTTCCACCCCAAGGATCATTTCTATTCGTCCGAGCTATTTGAAACTTCAGAGCTGCTGCTCAAACGCGCCAAGATGGAAGATGGCGGCTTGCTGTATGTCAACAGCGGCTCGGAAGCCATCGAGTCGTCAATTGCAATGGCCCTGGAATATCACCAGCGCAAAGGCAATACGTTCAAGAAGAAAGTGATCTGCCGCAAGCACTCCTATCACGGCGCCACCTTGGGGGCCCATAGTATTACCGGCAGGAACGATTTCAAGGACCTGCGTTGCAGCGGTTACGACACCATTCGGATCAATCCGCCATTCCCTGTCGTTCACGAAGGTCTGGCGTTGGAAATGCACAGCGTGGCGGATGTGGAGAATATTATTCTTCACTATGGTGCGGAGCAGATCGCGTGCATTATTTTCGAGCCGGTCAACCATTTGAAAGGGATGCGGCAAACTCCCCGTGAGTACCTGATCGGTATTCGTGAACTGTGCGACCGTTACGATATTGTGATGATTACCGATGAAATCGTTACCGGCGCCTCTCGAACCGGAGAGTTCTTGAATACCCATCAGTTTGGGGTTTCTGCCGATATCGTCGCGCTCGGGAAAGGCATCAGCGGTGGTTATTACCCGGCATCCGCCATGGTGACATCCCATAAAATCGCCTCGGTGTTTGACAAGCCAGAGCCGTGGATCCCGTTTTCCTATTCGCATACCTATGCAAGCAACCCGGTTTCGATCGCGGCCATCAATGCGTCGATGCGCGTGCTGGAACAGATAGAGGCCGCAGGGCAGTTACAAAAACTCATTACAAAGACCCAGGCGCTGTGTCAGGAAATCGCCGGTAACGAGCGTATCGCCCGAGTTGAATCCCACGGCTTGCTGATCGGCATAACCCTGGACTCAAGCCTTGGGGAGCAGGCAGGCAAGAAATTGGGTGGGCTGTGTTTTGAAAGGAAGTTGATTATCCGAGGTGAGGAAGATTGGGCTTGCCTTGCGCCCGCCTACATCATGTCAGAAGAAACGCTAAGTGACGTGTTCGAGGTGTTGAATGAATCAATTAATCAGTTATGACCTCGAGCCAGTTGCCAGCCTGTTGGAGCCGTTATATGGCATTCGTCAAAGCGTGCATAAACGGAAGGCGTACCTGACGGCCGATGAGTATGTGCGTGCCAATGAGGAAGTTGAAGTCGGTATTGCCGAGTCGTCGAAGTGCCAGACGATCAACGAACTGTCGGTAGCCATCGCCAGACAATTTACGCCTTTCTATTCAGACGTAAGGGTGGGCCTGGAGCGGATTCATGAAATTGCCGGTTACGGAACCCTGGCATCTTGCCTGTCGTCACTGAACATTGCCGAGGCACTGTTTGCATTAGAACTCTGCAATGCGGCAGGGGTGGCCAATCAGGATCTGGTGATTGGCAGGGGGCATATTGCGCCATTGTTTTATGCTTATCGTCATGTGCTCAACGGTATGCCTTTGGCTTTTTTGGCTGCGGTTCACGACAAGGTGCCGGCCGTTGTCAATAAACACTACGGTTTTGCCTACAGCATGCGGCATAGCCTGGGCGAGGGAGTGGGAATTGCGTTGGGGCGGGCAAATGCCAATCGTGACGCACGCGTTATCTGTGTGGCGGGTGACGGTGAATTGAACGAAGGGGTGTCTTTCGAGGCGATTCGCCTGATTGGCGAACTTGAGGTCAAGAACCTGACGTTGATAGTGGACAACAATGGCAGAGGGATTGACCCACTTCCCGGGAGGTTGAAGCCGGAGTATTTGTCCGCCTACTTTTCTGATGTTTATGAAGTGGATGGACACGACACCCAGGCGATCAGTGAACACATTCGCCAGGCAGAGAAGGACCATCGGTCGACCGCGATCATCTGTCATACCGAAAAAGGCGTTCACTCCTTCAAACGCGCCAGCCATCAGAGTTTGATGACGTCAACGGACGATCAGCAGAAGAATGATCTCAGGAAAGCTTCCAGTTGCAGTCGGACGGCCGACATTATCGAAGAGGTTCGGTCAGGCGCACCTGTCCATGTATTCACCGCGGATCTGGCCGCCCGGTTTGGCCTGAAGCCATTGTCCGGTTATTGCAACACCGGCCTTGCCGAGTCAGCGTTGCTGACCTGCGCGATGGGGTGCCCGGATGACGAACTAAAGTTTGTCCTGACCGATGACAAGTATTACCTCAACGCGATAGATGTACTGCACTCTGCTTTGATTGCCTGTCGAAATTTGCATGTCATTGGCGCTCGGAAAAACGGTGTGTGGGGCGGCGCTACGTATGCCTCTACCGTATTCAGCTTGCTCACGGAAGAAACCGTATACGAACTGACAGACCCTCTCGATCTGTTGGCCTGTATTCATCGGCAAAAAGCACAGGGTGGAAACGGCCTGTACTTAATGTACGACCAGCCCATGGAAAGAGTGTGTGCCCTGAGGGAGAAGTACCGGAAGCTGTCTGAAGATATCTATATTTTTCAGTCCGAGTTTGCTGCAGGCCCATTGATAGTGTCATCGGAGTCGATGGCGTACGAAGCCTTTCAGGTCGCCACGACAAAAAGATGCACGCATATCCGGTTTCTGTCCGTTCGGCCGGATCTTGAGTTGGTTAAAGAGATGCTGAGCCAATGTGGCGAAATTATTGTCGTAGAACATAACAGTGGTCGCTTCAACTTGGCTGAATACATTGAGTCCAGTTTGCTGGTTCGAGTTCGCAAGGTTTTCGGTGATGCCTATGAGTGGCCAACCATCGAGACTTTCCAGGCAAATGTTGCATCTCGAGTACTGAGCGCATTGGTGGCTGACCCGCCGTGCGCATTAGTTAATTAGACTTCACACATTTAAATGCAGTTTCAACTATTTATTGGTTTTCTGAACCCTGTACAGGGTTCGGCAGGCTTTCTATGGATTCAGGAGCAGTGGTTTATGACGCAGGGAAATAAAGCGCAAGGCAAGTTGTCCGGTAAAACCATGATCGTCGTGGGCGGTGCCAGAGGCATCGGCGCCGCGATTGTTGAAGTACTGGCCAAAGAAGATGTTCATGTCTACATCTTTGATACCGACCGGACACCCAATGCAATCAACCACTATCAAACTCAGGATGTCAGTGGTTATCAGGCGGCTCGCACGCTGGCGGCGGATCTTGTGGAGCAAGGGTTTTCGGTAAAGGCCATTGCGGTCGACGCAACGTCTGAAGCCCAGGTCATAGAAGCCGTAGGTGGCGTTGTCCATGAGTCAGAGCACTTTTACGGCCTGGTCAACGCCATTGGCAGCAGCCATCTGATCAACACGGTTGAATCATCGCTGAGCGAGTTTGACGCGATCGTGCAAACCAACCTTACAGCACCTTACCTGACGTCGCGTGAAGCTGCCCGCGCACTGATCCAGAGAGGCAAGGGCGGCGCGATCCTGAACATCAGTTCCATTGCCGCA
Organism: Pseudomonas sp. NPDC098747; assembly: GCF_044760045.1. Classification (NCBI taxonomy): domain Bacteria; kingdom Pseudomonadati; phylum Pseudomonadota; class Gammaproteobacteria; order Pseudomonadales; family Pseudomonadaceae; genus Pseudomonas; species Pseudomonas sp. NPDC098747. The sequence continues at coordinate 19,865 of NZ_JBIWAL010000066.1, forward strand.
AAAGTCGCCTTTCCTGGAATATCTTCCTACTGCGCCGCGAAAGCCGGGTTGCAGGGCTTCTCTGGCGCCTTGGCGCTGGAGTTGGCCACTCACAATATCCGGGTCAACTGCGTTTGCCCCGGCATCGTCAAAACCAATATGTGGAAGTACCTGGAGAACCGCCTCATCGCGCCCGACGAATCGCTAGATGACTTGTGGGCTCGCATGGAGGGTCTGATCCCGTTGGGTCGTACACAGACAGCAGAAAACATTGCCCGGTTCTGTCTGGCGGTCCTTGAGAACGAAGACATCACGGCTCAATCCCTGTCGGTCGATGGCGGAATGAATCTGTATGGATGACACCGTTGGCAACACGCCTCTTTTGCGGGAAAACCCGAACACCGTACTGAGGATCAGTGATCGTGTGTTCGGTGCCGAGCACTGCGTGCAGCTCCGTTATGTAGCGCCGGTTCTGAAAATGCGAAGCGGACCCTGTAGCGATTCGTTCAATATTCCAGGGCTTCATACGGCGGACAGCTTGGGCACTTTGCTCACGTCCGTGACGGGAGAATTTGCCCTTGGGGCTGACATCAAGTTGTTCAGCCTGGCCAAGTTTGATGCCGCAGGGCTCTTTCTTGAAGTCGGGCTGCACAAGCTGAAGTTCGGTGTTGAAGAGTACGGCAGCAACAAGAAGATCGTATCGGTGCATTCATCGCCCTATAGCGATGAAGTCAATGGCATTGAGGTAAACGATGAGCCTGTGCGGCTGTTCGTTTCGCGAAGTGGGGATGTGTTCTCGTGTTATCTGAGTGGCGCTGAGGGTGCCGTGGTTTTTCATCGAGCGTTCTATGTGAGCAACTGCCCGGATGAAGTCCGCGTCGGGTTTAGTGTGCAGTCGCCCTTTTCCGAGGGAGCGGTCGGGGAGTTTTCCCGGATTGAAATATCCTCACAGTCCATGGGACTCATCAGAGAGTGAGCAGGTATGACGAGCAAAGACACCTGGTTGATAGTTTCTGATTTTGACGAGACGTTTATGCCGGTCTTGTCGTCTCGAGAGGCGGATGCCGGGATAGAAAAACTGGAATGCTGTTTGAATCAATTGAAACGCAAGCACCACCTGTTATTTGGCTGGGCCACGGGAAACAGTCAAGCGGTGGTCCTGGACAAGATGAAGAGCTACCCCGGATTTCCCTGGAACTTTGCACTTACCAGTCTGGGAACTGAGTTGTACTGGAATCACGCGGACAGTGTTCTGGAGGATGAGGGTTGGCCGTTGCAAGGCGCTGGAACGTTTCCCGAGCGGGTCATAAGGCTGAGCGCCCTGTTCGAGCGAGAGGGTATTGAGTTGACGTTGCAGTCGGAGGCTTTCCAGCAAAAACGCATTCGGGGTTATTACTTGAAGGCCGATGGCAATGAAGCGATCGCCATCGAGCACATCCATAGACTCTGTTTGCAAGTTGGCCTTGAGGCCTCAATTACGTACGCCAGTGCCGCCGCCGGCGACCCTGAGAATGTCTACGATGTAGCAATCATGCACCCGGGGTGCGGAAAGAAGCAGGGGGTCGATTTCATCGTCAAGAAACATGAGATTTCTCCCGCTAGGATAATCTCCTTCGGGGACAGTTGTAATGACATCGAGATGTTGAAGGCCTGTTCACATGGTTACCTGGTGGGCAACGCTTCGCAGGAGGCCAGGCAGGCGTTTGATCGTATTGTTGAGGGTTTCTATTGTCATGGCATCGTTGATGGTCTTCAACGGCATTTTTGAAATGGGATAGGCATCTACATGGACAGTACAGTGCACACGGAACACCACAGTGATAAGCAGATCTTTGATATCTACTTTGGGTTTATCAATACCTACACCTTGTTTTTTGCGGATGAAGTAAAACTGTTTGATCTGCTTGAAGGCAAAGCGCTGAGGCTGTGTGAAATCGGCTCGGCATTGGAACTGGCACCTCGGGCCGCACAGGCGCTTGTGGCTATGTGCACCAGCCAGGGGCTGCTTGAGAAGAGTGGGGGGGGGTATGGCCTGACTTCTTTGGCGCAAGCGTTCCTGACCCGAAAGTCGGAGACCTCGTTCAGTGGGGTTCTGCAATCCGCACGCCACAAAGAAGATGCGTTCTCTTATGCATTCTTCAAAGAGTCGATGCTCAGTGGAGAGTCCGGGTTGTTCGGTGAGACTGATCTGTTTGAGAACAATGCGCAGGACCAGTTACACAGCGAAATTTTCACCAAGGCGATGCACAGTAAAAGCAAAGGACCGGCTCGGGCCTGGTCGGGTCGGATTGATCTGTCCGCGTATACCTGTCTTCTGGATGTGGGCGGTGGTTCGGGTGTTCACTCTATTTGTGCGCTGGAGAAATGGCCTGAACTGAGTGCCGTGATCTTTGATCTTCCCTATGTGTGCGATATTGCCGATACCTACGTCGAGCAATACCGGATGACGGGGCGTATCACAACCCATAAAGGAGACATCTGGGCGTCTGAGTATCCAGCCGCCGATGTGCATCTTTACAGTGATATCTTTCATGATTGGCCGCTGGACAAGTGCCTGTTCCTGGCCAAAAAAAGTTTTGATGCACTGCCCAGTGGCGGCCGTATCATTCTTCATGAGATGTTTTTTAATAAAGACAAGACCGGCCCACATAATGTCGCGGCTTATAACGCGAACATGTTGCTTTGGACCCAGGGTCAGCAATTGTCAGAGACCGAGATAAGGGAGCTGCTGACGGTGGCCGGTTTTCGCGATATTACAGTTTCCCGCACGCAATACGGTGACTGGAGCCTGGCAACCGGAATCAAGTATTAAGGTTGCTGACAACCAATGCCCTGTCAGGGCGTTGTGATTGCACAGTGTGAACTCAAGGTCCGGGGCATTGGCCCCGGACTTCACTCGTGTCTTCTTGCGGGAGATTAACGTGATTCCAGTACGTTACCGTATTCTTTGTATTTACTCCGGCATGCTGGCGCTGACCCAGTATGAGTGGATGCGCTTTGCGCCTATCACGGATCAGGTGTCCACCCAGTACGGTATTACTTATGGGAAAGTCGGTTCATTGTCTTTGGCTGTGACGGCACTTGCATTACCGCTGGCAATTCCCAGCGGTGGCCTGATTGACCGGATATCGGTGCAAACAGCGTTGCGTATGACAGCCGTTGCCATGTTTTTGGCGGCATTGATCCGGGTGTTACAACCCCATTATGAATACCTGCTTGCCGGCCAACTGTTGTTCGGGTTTGTTCAACCGTTGACCATGTCGCTGCTCGTCAAGTTGATGATCACCTGGTTTTCTGCCGATGAACATGTGCGGGTCACGACGCTGTTCAGTATGGTGATTTTCCTGGGTATAGGCTCCGCGTTCATGATTGTCCCGTTGACGGAGGAGGGGAACATCAGCAGTTCGTTGTTGATTGACGTCGCGATCCTGGGGCTGATTGCGCTATTGACCTTCATTTATGTCCCGCGAGATGGCCCTCTCGTGCAAACAACGTCCGTTCCGGCCAAACCCGGCGGCCGTTTACTGGCGGAGGGTGTCGATTTATTGCGCACGGCTCCGTTCACGGCTGTTTTGCTGATGATTTTTTTAACCAACGGCTATTTCTCCGCCATTACGACATGGCTGGAGCCGATCCTGTCACGTCAGGGGATCGATGCCCAGGTTTCAGGATTTATCGTTGTTCTGATGTTGGTCGGTGGTATCGCGGGTATGACGTTCATGCCTTTACTGGTTCGTAGCGGTGCAACCGTGGGGGGCATTCTGTCCGGGGTTTCATTGTTGGCAGGGGGCGGCACGGTGCTGCTTTTCACCTCTGGTTCCCCTTGGGTATTGAGTCTGGCAGGGCTCGTGATCGGTGCCGCGCTGTTATCTCCGCTGCCTCTTCTGCTGCAACTGATAGCCGACACTGCCGGACTGTCCAGGTCTGGGACTGCGACCTCAATTTTCTGGTTAGTCGGCAATATTGGCGCCACGATAATGATCGCGACATTGGGGTTTATCGCCGACCGCGGTGACTGGGGAATGGCAGCGGTATTGCTGTGTCTGGTTCTGGTCGTCCAGATAACGATTTCTCTCATGGGCTTTCGAATGGTCGGCGCTCGCACCACCTGAAAGCGAGCAGTCGAGGAGCATTGCTTTGAATTAATGGGAAACATCAGTATTCGCGCCTCGCCTCCCTAGCGTGTGGGTGCTGGCGTCGAATTGACCCAGTTGCCGATGGCACGCTAACCCAGCACCAATCGGGAAAATCCAGCACTGGTAATGGGTTCATAGGGTGGAAGCTTGGGTCACCAACTTTTCAGCAACTGGGTCAATACTATGCTGGCGGCAACAGGCCCCAGTTTCAGAAAGCCTCTCAGGCCTCAAGGAGGTCTATCAAGATACTGTGAGAATATCCGCTTGTGGCCCAGACCGTGTAAAAACGTTTTTGAGCGCGTCAGGTACTCAAAACCGGACTGGAAATCGCGTTTCTACGCCAAATCCACATCTCTGACGTGCCGATAAATTTCAGATTTAACGTAGACGCGCACACTTCAATTTTGGCGAAGCGTTTTTACACACTCTGGGCCGAAAGCTGCCAGTGGGAAGTTATCGTGATGAATATTTACGGTCGCAGGAGTTCTGGAGTTCGAATCTCTCCTTCACCGCCATATTCTGTAAACGCAAACCCCTGATTTTCCTAGAGAAAGTCGGGGGTTTGTGGTTTTTGGCGTCTGAAAAAAGGCCATATGGGACTGAGATGGGACTGGGGCGCTATTTTGGTGCGGAAGATGGGGCTATGAGTGCGTATCTCGGTCCCTCACTGCGGCCGCATGAGCTAGGCTGTGCAAACCCCTCATTTCCAGGATGGATCGCATGCCTGATAACTCAGCCTCCAACATCGCCACTGCTGATGCGCTGACATTGCTTCTGCACAACCAGCATGCCCTCGGTGCAGCTATCGAAGAGATCACCCATTGGATCTCAGGGACTGGCGCAGACGATGTTGCCGACAACGCCGTCGTGGCCCTGGAAACACTAGACACAAATGCACGAGCATTAACAGATGCGATCCTGCGAATACGGCAGTTTTAGGGAGTCGCTCCATTAGGCACCATGAAGGCTTGGCACAACATGGAAGGCTATATTCGGTTCGACCGTTTTATCGATTTGGAAACATCCCTCGAGCAACTTCTTGCTCAGATTCAAGGGGCGCCGATGACGGCAACCTCTTGGAAGTGGGCGCTCATCGCTGCTCATTCTGCGCTACAGGGTGCTGTATGCATTGCGCTTAGAGGAAGCGCAGGTTTTGATACGTGGAAGCCGAAGCACCTCAAAAAGTGGTTAGAGGCATATGAAAACAACGAGGATTGTAGTGGTCAACTAATCCCGGACACGACGTTAAGTTTTTCTTCGGCCCGAGCTGGCGCCAGCCCACCGTTAAATTGATGGGGTCGAACCCAGT